>NZ_JBNDHZ010000014.1:0-82133 GCF_056755355.1 Luteibacter sp. HAY1-4A | reverse complement strand
AGATGTGTATAAGAGACAGGGCGCAGCCCGACACCTCCCGCCCACCGCCGCGGTGTGCTTCTGCTTCGGTCGCAGCAGGTTTACGCGGCCCTGTGTAAACGTTTACATTTGGGGTTTGTTCACGTTCCGGAACCCGCATGCGCGCTTCGTCCCTTTTCCTCCTGCGTCCCCGGGCGCTGTTCCTCGCCATGTCACTCGCCATGGCCGCAGGCGGCGTGGCTGCCGCCGAGGTGACCGTCGTTCCTGCAGCGAACGCGCAGCTGGCGTCGCCGGAGATCGAGCGGAAGGTGGACGCGCTGCTGGCGCGCATGACGTTGGCCGAGAAGATCGGGCAGCTGGTGCAGTACGGGTCGGACGGTGCCTCCGGGGCGGATGGCGCCGCTGTCGCGGTCAATCCGGAAACGCGCACGCACGTCGACGTGATGGCACTGGCACGGAAGGGCGAGCTGGGTTCGATGCTCAACGTGGTGGGTGCGAAAACCACGCGGCGTTACCAGGAGGCAGCGTTGAAGAGCCGGCTCGGCATTCCGCTCCTTTTCGGCGCCGACATCATCCATGGCTACCGCACCATCTATCCGGTGCCGCTGGGTCTTTCGGCGACGTGGGACCCGGCGCTGGTGGAAGAGGTGTCGCGCATGTCCGCGTCCGAAGCCACGACGGGCGGCGTGAAGTGGTTCTATTCGCCCATGGTCGACATCTCGCGCGATGCGCGCTGGGGCCGTTCGACGGAAGGTGCGGGCGAAGATGCTTACCTCGGCTCTGCCATGGCGCGTGCGTACATCCGTGGCTACCAGGGCAGGGACCTCGCCGGCCCGGAAAGCGTGGCGGCTTCCGTGAAGCATTTCGCCGCCTACGGCGCCGCCGAAGCGGGGCGTGAGTACAACACCACCGACATGTCGGACATCCGGTTGCGCCAGGTGTACTTGCCGCCGTACCGCGCCGCGGTGGAAGCCGGTGCGGCCACGATGATGAGTGCCTTCAATGCGCTAAACGGCGTACCGGCCACGGCCAATGCGTATTTGATGACCGACATCCTCCGCAAGGAATGGGGCTTCAACGGTTTCGTGGTGAGCGATTACACCGCGGTGATGGAGTTGACCAACCACGGCGTGGCGCTGGATGCCGCGTCCGCGACGCGGCAGGCCCTGCAGGCCGGTGTGGAAGTGGACATGATGAGCCACTACTACGACACGCAGGTTCCGAAGCTGCTGGAGGAAGGCAAGCTGTCCATGGCTACCGTGGACGAGGCAGTGCGGCGCGTGCTGCGCGTGAAGTTCGCATTGGGGCTGTTCGAACATCCCTACGCCCGCGGTACCGAAGTGACCGAGGCCGTCGAAGCGCATCGTCCGCTTGTGCGGCGTGCGGCCGAGGAATCGTTCGTGCTGTTGAAAAACGGCGGAAACGGTTTGGCGCCTGTGCTGCCGCTCGACCGCCGTGTGAAGAAGCTGGCGCTCATCGGACCCCTGGCGGACGCCGCGGGAGAAATGCAGGGCGCCTGGGGCGGCGCGCAGCATTTCCCCGATGTGGTGACGCTGCGCGGTGGCCTCGCGGCGCGGATGAAGGCGCAGGGCGGCGAACTGATCTACGCCGAGGGCACCGATGTGGAAACAGACTCCGACGCTGGTTTCGCCGAGGCGAAACGTGCGGCCGAGCAGGCCGATGTGGTGGTGATGGCGTTGGGCGAATCCTCACGGATGAGCGGCGAAGCCGGTTCACGCGCACACCTGGACCTGCCCGGCAATCAGCAAAAGCTGCTGGAGCAGATCGTGGCTACCGGCAAGCCGGTCGTGCTGCTCGTCTTCTCCGGACGCCCGTTGGTGCTGGATTGGGCCGACCGCCATGTGGCCTCGATCATGGCGGTGTGGTTCCCCGGCACCGAGGCGGGGAATGCAGTAGCCAACGTGCTCTTCGGCGATGTCGCGCCGAGCGGCAAGCTCACCATGAGCTTCCCTTACGCCGAAGGGCAGGAGCCGCTGTACTACAACCAGTTCCCGACCGGACGCCCGCCGTTCGGCGCCGACCTCGGCAAGCCGCCGGGGCGCGACTCCACGTTCGTATCCCGCTACATCGATGTACCGAACGACGCGCTTTACCCTTTCGGCCACGGCCTGTCGTACACCACCTTCGGTTATTCGGACGTCCAGGTGTCGCGCAACCGCTTGTCCCTGAGCGAGGCGAACGATCCGCGCGCGAAGAACCTGGTGACGGTGACCGCCACGGTGAAAAACACCGGCGCCCGCGCCGGCACGGAAGTCGTGCAGCTGTATGTGCGCAACCTCGGTGCCAGCGTGGCGCAACCCGTTCGTAGCCTCCAGGGATTCCAGCGCGTCGCGCTGAAGCCCGGCGAGTCCCGCCGCGTGACATTCCAGCTCGGCTTCCCCGAGCTCTCGTTCTGGAACGCCCGGAGCGAAGAGGTGGTGGAACCCACCCGCTATACGGTGTGGGTCGGCGGCAGCTCGAAGGCCGACCAGCAGGCGACGTTCGACATCGCGCCCTAGGTCGTTCCGGCGGTTCTCACAAGGTACGATGTCGTCATGTCTGAGAAGCCGCAGGATTTCATCGACCAGTACCAGGCCTGGGTTCGCCAGGGCCTGGAGGCGTGGTCGCGCCAGTTCGACCCGAAGGCCGGGCCCGCCCAGGCCGCACCGTCGCCGGATATCGCGGCGCGGCTGTTCGCCGGGCTGGGCGGCTATGGCGATTGGATGCGCACGATGTTGGGTGGCGAGACCCCGGGTGCGCCGTTCGCCGCCGGCATGCCTCCCTTCGGCCACGGCCAGGGCGTGCCGCCGAATATCGACGAGTGGGTGCGTGCCGCTAATGACGTATTGGCCATGCCAGCCTTCGGTATCACCCGCGAGCAACAGGAAGAGCAGCAGGCGCTGGTCCGTGCGTGGATCGACTACCTCGGTCATTACCAGCGCTACCAGTCCCTGCTGCAAGGCGTGCACGAACGGGCGAACGCGACGCTGCGCGAACAGGGCGCGCCCACGGACGCCGAGTCGTTGCGTTCGCTGTACGACCGCTGGGTGAACCTGGCCGAGGAAAGCTACGGCGAAGCGGCACTCTCGGACGAGTTCCGCGAGGTGTACGCCGCGCTGGTCAATGCGCAGATGCGCCTGAAGTTGCTCCAGCAGAAGCAGGTGGAGCGCGTGGCCGTGCAGGCGGGCATGCCCACGCGCAAGGAAGTGGACAGCCTGGGCGAGCGCTTGCAGGCGGCGCGCCGCGAGCTTCGCCAGGTGCAGGGCCTCGCTGCCGAAGTGGCGGCCTTGAAGGCCGAAGTGGCTGCCTTGCGCGGTGCCGGAAAGCCGGCTGCAAAGCCGGCAGCGAAACGCGCCGCGAAGCCGAAGGTGCGCAAGTCATGAACGACCATCCGTTCCAGATCGACCCGGAACGCGCGCGCGCCGAGGTCGAAGCCTTCCAGCGCAAGCTCGAGGCAGGCCTGGCCACGCTGAAGAACGTTGGTCCGATCGAACTCGGCACCACGCCGCGCGAGGCCGTCCATCGCGAAGACAAACTCACCCTGTGGCACTTCAAGGGCGAGAAGCCGCCGACCTCGCGCACGCCGCTCCTGATCTGCTACGCGCTGGTGAACACGCCGTGGATGATCGACCTGCAGGAAGACCGCTCGATGGTGCGGAACCTGCTGGAGCAGGGCGAAGACGTGTACCTCGTGGACTGGGGATACCCCGATGGCTCGGATCGCTGGTTGACGCTCGAGGACTATATCGACGGCTATCTCGATCGTTGCATCGACGTGCTGCGCGAACGCCACGGCGTCGACGCCGTGAACCTGCTCGGCATCTGCCAGGGCGGCGTGTTCTCGCTGTGTTACGCCGCGCTGCATCCGGAGAAGGTGCGCAACCTCATCACCATGGTCACGCCGGTGGATTTCCACACACCGGACAACATGCTCTCGCACTGGGCGCGCAACGTGGACATCGACCTGTTCGTGGACACGATGGGCAACGTGCCGGCGGACGTGATGAATTTCGCCTACCTCACGCTCAAACCATTGCGCTTGAACCAGCAGAAGTACCTGGGCCTGGTCGACATCCTCGACAATCCCAAGGAAGTGGAGAACTTCCTGCGCATGGAAAAATGGATTTTCGATTCGCCGGACCAGGCAGGTGAGACGTTCCGCGAGTTCGCCAGGGATTTCTTCCAGAAGAACCTGTTGATGAAGGGCGAAGTGCACATCGGCAAACGTCGCGTCGACCTGGGCCGCATCACGCAGCCCGTGTTGAACATCTATGCGGAGCAGGACCATCTGGTTCCGCCTGCCGCGTCTACGCCGCTGGGTGACCTGGTAGGCAGCAAGGACTACACCGCGCTGGCGTTCAAGGGCGGACACATCGGCATCTACGTCTCCGGCCGTGCGCAGAAGCAGGTGCCGCCGGCCATCCACGCGTGGCTGGCCGACCGTTGACCGCGCGCCTCGCCAAGATCGCGATGGTGCTGGCGCTTGCCGCGTTCGCCGCGGTGGTGGCGTACGACAACCTCATCGACTATGGCTCGAACTTCGCGTTCGTGCGGCATGTGCTGTCGATGGACACGACGTTCCCGGGCAATGCCTTGCTCGATCGCGCGATCACTGCTCCGTGGGCGTGGCACGCGGGGTATGCGTTGATCATCGCGGGCGAGGCGGCCACGGCCGTGTTGCTGCTGGTAGGCGCGATCGTCCTGTGGCAGGCGCGGTATGCCCGCCCCGATGCCTTCCAGGCCGCCAAGCGCTGGGCCATCGCCGGCTGCACCGTGGGCTTCCTGCTCTGGTTCTTCGGCTTCATGGTGGTCGGTGGCGAGTGGTTCGCCATGTGGCAATCGAAGATATGGAACGGGCAGGAAGGTGCATTCAGGTTCTACATGCCCCTGCTGGGCGTGCTGATCTTCCTGAATCAGCCGGACCGCGACCTGTAGAAGCGGCGTGCGATAATCCGCAAATGAACGCCAACGCTTCCCATGATTCCATCCGCGCCGTGCAATGGCATGGCGACCGCCTTCGCCTGCTCGACCAGCGCCGCCTTCCGGCGGAAGAAACCTGGATCGACTGCACCTCGTCCGATGACGTCACCCGTGCCATCCGCGATCTCGCGGTGCGCGGTGCGCCGGCGATCGGTATCGCGGCGGCGTGGGGCGTCGTGTTGGCGGCGCTGCACGGCGAAGACCTGGCTTCGGCCATGGCCACCCTGTGCGCGGCACGCCCCACGGCGGTAAACCTCATGTGGGCGCTCGACCGCATGAACCGGCTGGTGAGCGAAGGCGCCGGTCCCGCGGAACTGGAGCGCGAAGCGCAGGCCATCCAGGACGAGGACCTCGCGGCAAACCGGCACATGGGCGAACTGGGCGCTGCCCTGATCGAAGCGGGTTCCCACGTGCTCACCCATTGCAACACCGGCTCGCTCGCCACCGCCGGTTACGGCACGGCGCTCGGCGTGATCCGCGCCGGCGTGGCTTCCGGGCAGATCGAGCAGGTGTACGCCGGCGAGACGCGTCCCTGGCAGCAGGGCGCCAGGCTCACCATGTGGGAGCTGGTGCGCGACGGCATCCCGGCCCGCCTCATCGCCGATTCCGCCGCCTCGCACCTGATGAAGGAAGGCAAGATCAAATGGGTCATCGTGGGCGCGGACCGGATCGCCGCCAACGGCGACACCGCGAACAAGATCGGCACCTACCAGCTCGCCATCGCCGCGCGCCATCACGGCGTGAAGTTCATGGTGGTGGCGCCGTCCACCACCGTGGACATGGCCACGGCCACGGGCGCGGACATCGAGATCGAATTGCGCGACGCGACCGAACTGCTCTCGGTTTCCGGCACGCGCACGGTCATCGAAGGCGCCGAAGCGTGGAATCCGGTGTTCGATGTCACGCCAGCCGAACTCATCGATGCGATCGTGACCGAGCGGGGCGTCATCCTGAAACCCGACGAAGAGCAGATGCGGATCCTCTTTCCGTGACACGGCTGCGCAGGGAGGTCGCGCTGTTCGCAGTGGGCGGCCTCATTGGGCTGGCCGTCGACGCCGGCATCGCCCAGGGCCTGGTGACCCTGGCCGGCTGGAACGTCTACACGGCCCGTGTGGTGTCGTTCCTGAGCGCGGCTACCGTGACATGGTGGTGGAACCGCACGCACACCTTCGCGCACCGCGATTCGGGCCGCGGGCGCCACGCGGAATGGCTGCACTGGATGGGCCTGATGGCGCTCGGCGCCATCGTCAACAACGCTATTTACGTGCTCGCCTTCAAGCTGTTTCCGGCCCTGCACGCATGGCCCGCCGTGGCCGTCGCAGCCGGTTCGGCGGCCGGTTCCGTCGCCAATTTCCTGCTGGCCCGGACGGTGCTTTTCCGCCACGCCGACAGCCCTGTGTAAGTTATTGAATTTACGCCGTTTTTAGCTGTCTTTTCCACGCCCCGTGTGCTATCATCGACGGGTTGAGTCGGCATCGTGTCGCGAGAGCGAAACACACGGCCGGCGGGGGTATTTCACGGACATCCAGGAAGCCGATTGATGGCAGAACTCGCCAAAGAAGTCATCCGCGTCAACATCGAAGACGAGATGCGCCAGAGCTATCTCGATTACGCCATGAGCGTGATCGTGGGGCGCGCACTACCCGATGTTCGCGACGGCCTTAAGCCGGTGCATCGACGCGTCCTGTTCGCCATGAACGAACTGGGCAATGCCTGGAACAAGCCCTACAAGAAGTCGGCACGCGTGGTCGGCGACGTCATCGGTAAATACCATCCACACGGCGACGCCTCGGTCTACGACACCATCGTCCGCATGGCGCAGCCGTTCTCGCTGCGCTACATGCTCGTCGACGGCCAGGGCAACTTCGGTTCGGTCGACGGCGACAACGCCGCGGCCATGCGATACACCGAGGTGCGCATGGCGCGCCTCACGCACGAACTGATGGCCGACATCGACAAGGAAACCGTCGATTTCGGGCCCAACTACGACGAAAGCGAACACGAACCGCTGGTGCTGCCCACCCGCGTGCCGAACCTTCTCGTGAACGGTTCGGCCGGTATCGCCGTGGGCATGGCGACGAACATCCCGCCGCACAACATGACGGAAGTGATCAATGCCACGCTGGCCTTGATCGAAGACCCGTCGCTCGGCGTCGACGACCTCATGACCCATATTCCGGGTCCCGATTTCCCCACGGCCGGCATCATCAACGGCTCGTCGGGCATCGTCGAGGCCTACCGCACGGGCCGTGGCCGCATCCTCGTGCGCGCCCGCACCGAGATCGAAACGGAAGCCAACGGCCGCGAGACCATCCTCGTCCACGAGCTGCCTTACCAGGTGAACAAGGCGCGTCTCATCGAGAAGATCGCCGAGCTGGTCAAGGAAAAGAAAATCGAGGGCATCAGCGAACTGCGCGACGAGTCCGACAAGGACGGCATGCGCGTGGTCATCGAGATCCGTCGCGACGCCATGGCCGACGTGGTGCTGAACAACCTGTTCCAGCAGACCCAGCTGCAGGTCACCTTCGGCATCAACATGGTGGCGCTGCTCGACGGTCAGCCGAAGCTGCTGAACCTGAAGGACATCCTCGAGGCCTTCATCCGCCATCGCCGCGAGGTCGTTACCCGCCGCACCATCTTCGAACTGCGCAAGGCTCGCCAGCGCGCGCACATCCTCGAAGGCCTCACGGTCGCGCTCGCGAACATCGACGAGATGATCGAGCTGATCCGTACGTCCTCGTCGGCGGCCGAGGCACGCGAGCGCATGGTCGCCCGCCGGTGGGAGCCGGGCCTGGTGAAGGCGTTGCTTGCCGCCACTGGCGCGGCGGCCTCGCGGCCGGAAGACATGGATCCGCGCGATGGCCTGCGCGACGACGGCTACCAGCTGTCCGAGTCCCAGGCTACCGAAATCCTGCAGATGCGCCTGCATCGCCTTACCGGCCTCGAGCAGGAAAAACTTTCCGACGAATACCGCGAGATCCTCGAGACCATCCGTGGCCTCATCGAGATCCTGGAAAATCCGAACCGCCTGCTCGAAGTCATCCGCGAGGAGCTCGAGCAGATCCGCACGGACTACGGCGACGCCCGCCGCACCGAAATCCAGCACTCGCAGGAAGACCTGAACGTCCTCGACCTGATCGCGCCGGAAGACGTCGTGGTCACGCTGTCGCACACCGGCTACATCAAGCGCCAGCCCGCCAGCCTCTATCGCGCGCAGCGTCGCGGCGGCAAGGGACGCTCGGCGTCCGCGCTGAAGGACGAAGACGTCGTGCAGCAGCTGTGGGTGGTGAACACCCACGACACGCTGCTCACCTTCACCAGCACCGGCCGCGTGTACTGGCTCAAGGTTTACCAGATGCCCGAAGCGGGCCCCGGCGCGCGCGGCAAGCCCATCGTGAACCTGCTGCCGCTGGCGGAAGGCGAGAAGGTGCAGGCACTGCTTCCGGTGCGCGACTACGATCCGAACTGCTTCGTGTTCTTCGCCACCCGGCAGGGTACGGTGAAGAAGACGCCGCTCACCGAGTTCGCGTTCCAGCTGCAGAAGGGCAAGGCGGCCATCAACCTCGAAGAGGGTGATGCACTGGTCGACGTGGCCATGACCGCGGGCGAGAGTGACATCCTGCTCTTCGCATCGAACGGCAAGTCGGTGCGCTTCGACGAAGGCAGCGTCCGTTCGATGGGTCGTACCGCCACGGGTGTGCGCGGCATGCGTCTTACCGACGGCGCCGAGGTCGTGTCGCTGATCGTGGCCGCAGGCGAGGGTGACATCCTCACCGCCACGGCGCGCGGTTACGGCAAGCGCACGGCGCTGGAGGAATTCCCGAAGAAGGGCCGCGGCACGCAGGGCGTCATCGCCATCCAGTGCTCGGAGCGCAATGGCAATCTCGTCGCCGCCACGCAGGTCACCGAGACGCAGCAGCTGATGCTGATCTCCGACCAGGGCACGCTGGTGCGCACCCGCGTGTCGGAAGTCTCGCAGCTCAGCCGCAACACGCAGGGCGTCACGCTCATCAAGCTGCCGAAGGAAGAGACGCTCATCGGCGTCGTTCGCCTCGAGGCCGAGGAAGAGCTGGAAGGCGAGGGCGAAACGCCCGACGGCGAAGCCGCGGCGGACATGCCGCCGATCGAAAGCGGCCCGACGGAAGAGTAAAAAAGAAAACCCCGCAGAAATGCGGGGTTTTTTTTGCTCGATCAGGCGTCGATCGCTTCCAGCATCGCTTCGGCCGTCGACACGCGGAACTCGCCGGGCGCCTCGACATGCAGCGCCTTCACCACACCGTCTTCCGCATACAGGGCGAAGCGCTTCGCGCGGATACCCATGCCGTTCTTCGTACCGTCCAGTTCCAGCCCGAGTGCCCGGGTGAACGTCGCATTGCCGTCCGCGAGCATCAGCATGTCGCCAGGCACACCCTGTGACTCGCCCCAGGCGTGCATGACGAAGGCATCGTTCACCGACATGCAGGCCACGGTGACCCCGCGCTCCCGGAAATCCTCCATGTGCTTCGTGAAACCGGGCAGGTGCTTGTTCGAGCAGGTGGGTGTGAAGGCCCCCGGCACGGCGAAGAGCACGACCTTGCCGCGGCCGAGTACATCGGTGCTCGTCACGGTCTTGATGCCATCGTCGAAGACGGCGAGGGTCGCTTCCGGAAGGGTGTCACCTATGGCGATGGTCATGGCAAAGCCTTGTCGGCATGGAAAGGGCCGAGTTTACGGCAAGGCCGTTCGCGCGCGAGCGCGCTTCCCACATCGCCGCTTTCCGGCCTGGACGGCAGGGTGCCATTTGCCGCAGACCTGAAGCCCCGGCAACCCGGGACGCACCCCACTTGAATAGCCCCAAGGCGTTCATATGTTGGTAACCAGACGGCCACGGGGCCGGAAAACTTCTTGGGAGTCAAACAGATGAACCAGCTTCGTCAGGTGTCGTTTCGCCGTGCGCCGCTGTTCGGTGGCGACGTGAGCCGCGTTTTCGATCACTTCTTCGGCAGCGATATCGCCGCCCCCACGAGCACCGAAAGCGCCTGGGCGCCGCGCGTGGACATCCGCGAGGAAGCCGGCCGGTTCCTGATCCTGGCCGACGTGCCGGGTGTGGACCTTGCCGACATCGAGATCCAGATGGACAAGAACGTGCTCAGCATGAAGGGCGAGCGCAAGGCGTTTACCAGCGAGGCCGAAGGCAAGTTCAGCCGCGTGGAGCGCGTGGCCGGCGCGTTCAAGCGCAGCTTCACGCTGCCGGAGAGCGCCGACGCCGATGGCATTACCGCTTCGGGCCGCAACGGCGTGCTGGAAATCGCCATTCCGAAGAAGGCGGAGAGCACACCGCGTCGCATCGCGATTAACGCTGCGGGCTAAAACGGCCTAAGCTTGCAGGTCTGGCCCGCGGTGGATGCGTCCACCGCGGGCGTTTCGTTTGGATTTTCGACACAAGCCCGGGAGAGCCTGTGGAGTTCAAGGATTATTACGAGACATTAGGGGTCAAGCCCGACGCCACCGACGCCGAGATCAAGGCGGCGTACCGCAAGCTTGCCCGCAAGTATCACCCCGACAAGAACAAGGAAGCGGGCGCGGAGGAGAAGTTCAAGGCGGTCAACGAGGCCAATGAGGCCTTGAAGGACCCCGAAAAGCGCCGTGCCTACGATCAGTTCCGCGCCGGCGGCTACCGCCAGGGCGAACAGTTCCGTCCGCCGCCGGGATGGGGGCAGGGCGGCGGCTTCGACTTCGGCGACATGGGCGGCCGCGGTGGCGGCGACTTCAGCGATTTCTTCGAGAGCCTGTTCGGTGGCGCGCGAGGGCGCGGCCAGCAGCAGGCGCGCCGCGGCCGCGACATCCAGGCGAAGATCGAGACCGACCTGCCGACCGCGTACTACGGCGGCAAGACGCGCGTCGTGCTCAACGACGCCTCGGGCGGCGAGCGCGTGCTGGAAGTGAAGATTCCCGCCGGCATTACCTCCGGCCAGACGATCCGACTGGGTGGGCAGGGTCATCCGGGCATGGGCGGTGGCCCGTCCGGCGACCTGCTCCTTGAAATAGGCATTCGCGACGACGCGCGCTTCCGCCTCGACGGCCGCACGGTCACGCACGTGCTGCCCATCACGCCCTGGGAGGCGGCGCTCGGTGCGACGGTGCCCGTGCCGACGCTTGGTGGACACGTGGACCTGCGTATTCCCCCGGGTTCGCAGTCGGGACGCAAGCTGCGCCTGAAGGGCCGGGGCCTGCCGGGTTCCGAACCGGGCGACCAGATCGTGGTGCTGGAAATACGCGTGCCGGTGCCGGAGACGCACGAGGAGCAGGCAGCCTACGCCGAGTTCAAGGACGCGTTCGCGGATTTCGACCCCCGGCGGGGTTAACCGTGCCATGTGGGAGCCGCTTCAGCGGCGATGGGGCTCGCGGCAAGCTTGCCCGCTGCCGCGGGATCGCCGGCGTAGCCGGCTCCCACAACCTTACCCCGGCAAATGTTCCTTCAACGCGGCGACCAGTTCCTCTTCCTTGATCGGCTTCACCACATAAGCCCTCGCACCCTGGCGCAGGCCCCACACCTTGTCGGTGTCCTGGTCCTTCGTGGTCACCAGGATGATGGGGATGTGCTTGGTCGTCTCTTCCTTGCTGATGGTGCGCGTGGCCTGGAAACCGTTGAGGTTCGGCATCACCACGTCCATCAGGATGAGGTCGGGAATCTCGCGCTTGGCCACTTCGACGCCCTGGGCGCCGTCCTCGGCGGTGATGGCCTCGTGGCCCAGCTTCTCGACGATGCGCTTGATTCCAAGCAACTGCGACGGCGAATCGTCGACGATCAGGATGCGAGCCATTCACTTTCCCCCGGGTCGTGCCCGATGTGTTCTCTCATTGCGAACCGCGGTGACGAAAAAACGTCGCGCGTGGCGCCACTGGCGAAGCGCCATTCTACCGGGCATGGCGCGCTGTTCAATGGTGGCACGATAAGTACCTGCCAGAGCAAGGACCTGCGAACGGCTAGCCGCTTATGCGGACAAGCGTGCGGCCGAAGGAGCCGCCTTCGAGCATGGTGTCGAATACCGTCGCCACGTCGTCGAGCGCGACCTCACGCGTGCAGATCGTATCGAGGTGGCGGGGCTTCCAGTCGCCCGAGAGCCGGCGCCAGACCTCGTCGCGCACGTCGCGGGCCGTCCCCGCGGACGCGATGCCGAGCACACTGACGCCCCGGATGATGAAAGGCATGACGGTGGTGGCGAGTTCGGGGCTGCCGGCGAGGCCGCAGATGGCCGCGTTGCCGTAGGGCGCGATCAGCGGGAGGAAGCCGGCGAGCGTCTTGCCGCCTACGTTGTCGAGCAGGCCACCGAATCGGGCCGAATCCATGGGCCGGCCACTGAAGGCGAGTTCGTGGCGATCGATGCACTGGCTGGCGCCTATGCCGCGAAGGAAGTCGAACCGGTGGGGCTTGCCGCTGATGGCATGCACCTCGTAACCGGCGCGGCTGAAGATGTCGATACCGAGCATGCCCACGCCGCCCGTGGCCCCGGTGATGGCGATGGGACCGAGCGAGGGCGACTGCCGGTTCTCGGTCATGCGCAACAAGGCGAGGGCCGCGGTGAAGCCGGCCGTGCCGATGATCATCGCTTCACGCATGGTAAGCGTGGCGGGCAGGGCAACGGTCCAGGCGGCAGGAAGGCGAACGTACTCGCCGTAGCCGCCGTCACGCGTTTCGGACAGGCCGCTGCCGGTGGCAAGCACCTTGTCGCCCTCGCGGAACGCCGGATCGGCGGACGCGACCACGGTGCCGGCCACGTCGATGCCGCCGTTCAGCGGGAAGCTTCGCAAGATCTTGCCCTTGCCGGTGCCCGCGAGCGCGTCCTTGTAGTTCACCGACGACCACTCGGCCCGCACCAGCACGTCGCCGGGCGAGAGGTCTTCCGTAGCCATGGTTTCGATGCCGGCGTGATAGCCGCCGTCGTCCTGGTGGATGCGGAAGGCACGAAACGTGGTCATGCGAAACTCCTCCCCGGGGGAATCAACCGTCGCTGTCCACTGACGCCGCGGTGATCCACTTCGGCGTATAGGCGGATTCGAAATGGCGCATCCAGTCGAAAAGCGCGTCGATGCTTTCGCCGAACCACACCTGGTCGCGTTGCACCGGCTTCACGAAGCCTTCGGCGACCATGTGGTCCATGGTCGCCGAAAGGCTGCGGTAGAACCCGCGCACGTCGAGGAACGCGCACGGATAACTGTGCAGGCCGAGTTGGGCCCACGTCAGCATCTCGAACATCTCGTCCATGGTGCCGAAACCGCCGGGCAGGGCCACGAAGGCGTCCGCCAGCTCGTACATGCGTGTCTTGCGCTCGTGCATGGTCTCGACGACCTGCAATTCGCTGAGACCGGTATGCGCCACCTCTTTCTCGACCAACTGGCGCGGGATCACGCCGATGACCTGGCCGCCGGCGGCGAGCACCGCGTCGGCGACCGTGCCCATGAGGCCGACCTTGCCGCCGCCGTAGACGAGGGCAATGTCTTCCTTCGCCATCCGGGTGCCGAAAGCCCGCGCAGCTTCGGTGTACGCCGGATGCGAGCCGCTGCTGGATCCGCAGTAGACGCAGAGAGATTTGATCTCACGCATGGTGCGATCAGTTGCTCTTGTGGATGGCGCGCTTGTCGACCGAGAGCGCCGCCTCGTGCACCACTTCCGACAGGGCCGGATGGGCGTGGACGATGCGGGCGAGGTCTTCCGACGAACCCTTGAACTCCATGGCCACCACGCACTCGTGGATCAGCTCGGAAACCACCGGGCCCACCATGTGCACGCCGAGGATGCGGTCGGTTTCGGCGTGGGCGATCATCTTCACCTGGCCGATGCCTTCGTTCATGGCGACCGCACGGCCGTTCGCGGCGAAGGGGAAGGCGCCCGTCTTATAGGGGATGCCTTCTTCCTTGAGCTGCTCTTCGGTCTTGCCCACCCAGGCGATTTCCGGCTCGGTGTAGATGACCCACGGCACGGTGTCGAGGTTGACGTGACCCGGCTTGCCGGCGATCAGCTCGGCGACCATCACGCCTTCCTCGGAACCCTTGTGCGCCAGCATCGGACCGCGCACGGCGTCGCCGATGGCCCAGACGCCGTCGACGCCGGTGTGGTTGTGCTCGTCGACCACGATGCGGCCGCGCTCGTCGAGCTTCACGCCGGTGTCGTCGGCCAGCAGGCCGTTGGTGTAGGCGCGGCGGCCCACGGCCACCAGCAGCTTGTCGACAATGAGGCTCTGCGCGGCGCCGTCCTTGTCGGTGTAGCCGACGTGGACTTCGTCGCCCTTGACCTCGGCCGAGGTGACCTTGGCATTGACCTTGATGTCGAGGCCCTGCTTTGCGAATTCACGGGCGGCTACCTTGGCGATGTCCTGGTCGGCAACGGCCAGGAACTTCGGCAGGGCTTCGAGCACCGTGACGTCGGCGCCGAGGCGCTTCCACACGCTGCCGAGCTCCAGGCCGATGACGCCGGCACCGATGACGCCCAGGCGCTTCGGTACTTCGGTGAGGTCGAGCGCGCCGGTGTTGTCGATGATGTGCTTGCCGTCGAACTTCGCGAACGGCAGCTCGATGGGCACCGAGCCGGAGGCGAGGAGCACGTTGGTGGCCGAGATGGTCTGTACGGTGCCGTCGTTGCCCGTGACTTCCACCTGGTTGCCCTTCAGCAGCTTGCCCTTGCCGAAGTACGAGGTGATCTTGTTCGCCTTGAACAGCAGCGACACACCGCCGGTGAACTGCTTGACGATCTTGTCCTTGCGGCTGATGAAGGTGCCGATGTCGATCTTCGGATTCTCGGCGGTGATGCCGTGATCCTTGAAGTTGTGCGTGAGGTTGTGGAACTGCTTGGAGGAATCCAGCAGCGCCTTGGACGGGATGCAACCCACATTGAGGCAGGTGCCGCCAAGGGCGGCCTTGCCGTCCTTGCCGACGAAGGCGTCGACCACGGCGGTCTTCAGGCCCAGCTGCGCGGCGCGGATCGCGGCCACATAGCCCGCGGGGCCGGCACCGATGACGATGACGTCGAACTTGTCGCTCATTTGCTTAGCTCCGATGGAACGGCGGTATGCGCTACCGCCTATATGGGGGCGGAACATGAAAACGGGAGCCTTTCGACTCCCGCTTTCACATTTGCCGTTAGTCGCCCATTACAGGCCGAGCAGCATCCGCTGCGGGTTTTCCAGCTGGTTCTTGATGTCGACCAGGAACAGCACGGCGTCGCGGCCGTCGATGATGCGGTGGTCGTACGACAGGGCGATGTACATCATGGGCGCCGCCACGACCTGACCGTTCTCGACGACCGGGCGCTCCTTGATGGTGTGCATGCCGAGGATGGCGCTCTGCGGCGGGTTCACGATCGGGGTGGAGAGCAGCGAACCGAAGGTGCCGCCGTTGGTGATGGTGAAGGTGCCGCCCTGGAGGTCGTCCAGGCCCAGCTTGCCGTCACGCGCCTTCTTGGCGTAGCCGATGATGCCCTTCTCGACATCCGCGAAGGACATGTCCTGCACGTCGCGCAGCACCGGCGTGACCAGGCCCTTGTCGGTCGACACGGCGATCGAGATGTCCTGGTACCCGTGGTAGATGATGTCGTTGCCGTCGACCGAGGCGTTGACCACCGGGTAGCGCTTCAGCGCCTCGGTGGCGGCCTTCACGAAGAAGCTCATGAAGCCGAGCTTCACGCCGTTGGCCTTTTCGAACTGCTCACCCAGCGCCTTGCGCAGCTTCACCACCTCGGCGAGGTTCACCTCGTTGAACGAGGTAAGCATGGCGATGGAGTTCTTCGACTGCATCAGGCGCTCGGCGATGCGGGCGCGGATGCGGGTCATCGGCACGCGTTCTTCCGGACGGCTGCCCGGGGTGGGCTTGGCGGCCGGTGCCGAGGGCGCGGCGGCCGGGGCGCTGCCGCCCTTACCGGCGTTGACCAGGTCTTCCTTCGTGACGCGGCCGTCGCGACCGGTGCCGGTGACCTTCGACGGATCGATGTTTTCCTCGACGGCCACGCGGCGGCCGGCCGGGGACAGTTCGTCGACGCCCTTCGGTGCCGACGCCTCGGCCTTCTCGGCCTTCGGCGCTTCGGCGGCAGCCGGTGCGGCGGCCGGGGCAGGTGCGGCAGCGGCGGCGCCTTCCTCGATCACGGCGATCACCTGGTTGCTGGTGACGGTGGCGCCTTCCTCGAACTTGATTTCCTTCAGCACGCCGTCGACCGGCGCCGGCACTTCGAGGACGACCTTGTCGGTCTCGAGGTCGAGCAGGTTCTCGTCGCGCTTGACCGCGTCGCCGGCCTTCTTGTGCCAGGTGGCGATGAGCGCGTCGGAGACCGACTCGGGCAGGACCGGGACTTTGACTTCGATGGACATGCTTGTCTTACTCCGCTGCGTGATCGGTGCCGACCGGCGCGACCAGCGCCTGTTCGACTAGCGCCGTCTGTTCGGCGACATGGGTGTTGAGGTGACCGGCGGCCGGTGCCGGCGAGCGGGCACGTCCTGCGTAGGACAGGCTGTGCTTCGCACCCAGGCAGGCCTGCAGGTGGTGACGGATCTGGAACCAGGCGCCCTGGTTCATCGGCTCTTCCTGGCACCACACCACTTCCTTCGCGGAAGGGTATTTTTCCAGCTCGGCCGTGACTTCCGGGCGCGGGAACGGGTAGAGCTGCTCGATGCGCACGACGGCCACGTCGGTGAGGCCGCGCTTTTCGGATTCCTCCAGCAGGTCGTAATAGACCTTGCCCGAGCACAGCACCACGCGCTTCACCTTCTTCGCCGGGAGGTCGCGGTGCTCGCCGATCACCAGCTGGAAACGGCCGTTGGCCAGTTCGTCCAGCGAGGACACCGCCAGCTTGTGGCGGAGCAGCGACTTCGGCGTCATGACGATCAGCGGCTTGCGCACCGGGCGCACCTGCTGGCGGCGGATCATGTGGAAAGCCTGCGCAGGCGTGGTTGGCACGCACACCTGCATGTTGTCCAGTGCGCACAGCTGGAGGAAGCGCTCGAGGCGCGCGGAGGAGTGCTCCGGGCCCTGGCCTTCGTAGCCGTGCGGCAGGAACAGCGCCAGGCCGCACAGGCGGTCCCACTTGGCTTCGCCGGAACTGATGAACTGGTCGATCACCACCTGGGCACCGTTGGCGAAGTCGCCGAACTGGCCTTCCCAGATGGTGAGCTGGTCGGGCGAGGTGGTGGCTTCGCCGTATTCGAAGGCCATGACGGCTTCTTCGGATAGCAGCGAGTCGATGACGTCGACGCGGGCGCTCTCGCGCACCTTCGCCAGCGGCAGCAGCGTGTTGCCGGTCTTCTGGTCGTGCAGCACCGCGTGGCGGTGGAAGAACGTGCCGCGGCCGGCGTCCTGGCCGACGACGCGAAGGTCGTTGCCCTCGGCGATCAGCGTGCCGTAGGCAAGGTTCTCGGCGAAGCCCCAGTCGCCCGGGAGTTCGCCGGCTGCCATCTTGCGGCGGTCGTCGTAGATCTTGGCCACGCGCGGGTGCAGCGTGATGTCGGCGGGCACGTCGAGGATGGTGTCGAGCACCTTGGCCATCTGCTCGCGCGACACGCCGGTGTCGACTTCCATCGACAGGCTGTTCTTCTGGAAGCGGGTCCAGTCGACCGGGATATCGCGCACCGGGTTCGGGTCGATGGCGATCAGCGGTTCGCCCTTCTCGAGGCGGGCGCGATAGTCGTCGAGCATCTTCTGGCCGTCGTCTCCGCCGATGGCCGATTCCTTCACCAGCTGCTGCGCGTACAGGTCGCGCGTGGTCGGCCGCTTGCGGATCACCTGGTACATCAGCGGCTGCGTGGCCGCCGGCTCGTCGGCCTCGTTGTGGCCGTGACGGCGGTAGCAGACGAGGTCGATCACCACGTCCTTCTTGAACCGCTTGCGGAACTCGTAGGCCAGGCGGGTGACCTGGATGACCGCTTCCGGATCGTCGCCGTTCACGTGGAACACCGGCGCGTTCACCATCTTGGCGAGGTCGGTGCAGTAGAGGGTGGAGCGGGCGTCTTCGCGCTTGGACGTGGTGAAGCCCACCTGGTTGTTCACCACCAGGTGCAGCGTGCCGCCGATGGCGAAGCCACGGGCCTGCGACATCTGCATCAGTTCCATGTTGACGCCCTGGCCCGCGAAGGCGGCGTCGCCGTGGATGAGCACCGCCAGCGACTTGTCGCGCGCGGTATCGCGGCGGCGTGCCTGCCGCGCGTGCACCGAGCCGGCCACCACGGGGTTCACGATCTCGAGGTGCGACGGGTTGAAGGCGAGCGCGACGTGCACGCCGCCGTTAGGCGTCTTGACGTCGGCGGAGAAGCCCATGTGGTACTTCACGTCGCCGGAGTGGATGGGGCTGTCGTCGTGCTCGAACTTGCCTTCGAACTCGTTGAAGAGCTGCGAGGGCGCCTTGCCGAGGATGTTCACCAGCACGTTCAGGCGGCCGCGGTGGGCCATGCCGATGACGACTTCCTTCACGCCGTTGTCGCCGGCGGCGCGAACGACGTCGTCGACCATCGGGATGAGACTGTCGCCGCCTTCGAGCGAGAAGCGCTTCTGGCCGACGTACTTCGTGTGCAGGTAACGCTCCAGGCCTTCGGCGGCCGTGAGCGCCTCGAGCACGCGGAGTTTCTCAGGCTTCTGCAGGCCCGGCGAACCGCCGGCCTGTTCCAGGCGCGAGTGGATCCAGGCGCGCTGGTCGTGGTCGGAGATGTACATGAACTCGGCGCCGACGGTGCCGGTGTAGATCTGCTTGAGCTTCGCGAGCAGGTCGCGCAGCTTCATGCGATGGCCGCCACCCGCGAAGCTGCCGGCGTCGAACTCGGTGTCGAGGTCGGCGTCGGAGAGCCCATGGAACGCCAGGCCGAGATCGGGGGTGTCGATATCCGGAACGGTCAGCCCCAGCGGATCGAGCTTCGCGGCGATGTGGCCGCGCGAACGGTACGCCGTGAGCAGGCGGAGGACGCCGGCCTGTTTCTGCGCGTAGGCGTTGTCGACCGGGCCGGCGGGCGCCGCGGCCGTGCGCCGCTGTTTCTGCGCCGCCTCGATGCGGGCGATGACGCCGGAGTGGGCGACGTCGCCGGCCTCGCGGCCCTTGAAGCCCTTGAAATAGGCGTCCCATTCGGCCGGGACGGAGCCGGGATCGGCCAGCCAGGCTTCGTAGACTTGCTCTACGTAATCGGCGTTGCCGCCGGCGAGTTGGGAGGATTCGGAAAACTCGCGGATCAGGTTTGCGCTCACGTCACCACCGGCACACACGAAAAGGACGGGCTGCCGCTAGGCACGTGGGGACCGCCTGCGGCATAAGAATCCGTTAATTATAGCCCCGTGCTGCTGCGCTGCGCCAACCTATTCGACGCCCTGCCGACGGGCTCCGCGGGCGAGTGGTCTTGTCCGTTGGCGGGGCATGGCCCGCGCCCGAACTTGGTCGGGATTCGCGGGCGTAAGAGAGGTCTCACCGGGATGCCGGTGGCCATGGCGCCGGCCCGGTCGCGCTGGTGGGCCTGAACGGAACGCCACCGGCGGGACGCGAACCGCTCGCGCGTCGGTCAGGAAAGGAGGTAGCGGAGAAGCTGGACCTGATAGACGTGGTCCTGCTGCAATACGTCGCTCAGGAATAGCTTTTGCCCCTGGATAACCGTACGGGAATAGGCATTGGAAAAGGGCGAGGGGAAGGGTGAAATCACGACGCCGCCGGTTCCGAAGGTCGCATCCAGCGATCCGTTGCCGTTGACCCGGCCCATGGACAGGTAAGCGGTCGATGAAGGGCGGATCGCGCCATGGAAGACGACCTTGCCGTCGTCCTGCGTTACGAGTGTAAAGACCTGATGGTCGAGAAAGAGCGGAATACCCTGGTTGAATTGTTCATCCAGTGTCCCGTTCGGGAGGACCCTCGCAATCCACCCACCGTAAGCCACTCCGTCGCCAGTCAAGCCACCTACCATCACGGCGCCGTCCGAGCGCGATAAGGCGATAGCGAAGGCCCTCATGTCCAGATAGTCGGGGCTTTTCAGCCGGACGAAGCCGGCTTCGCCGAATTCCGGGTCCAGATTTCCGTCAGGTTGGAGGCGCACCAGGAGGGCCACCGCCTGGTTGATCTCCGATAACCCGGCCAACAGCAATTTCCCGTCGTCGAGGATCGCCAGGTTGATGAAGATCGATCCTGACGGAAGGCCGTAAACCACGCCTTTGCTTCCGAAGTCCATATCCAGTTGGCCCTCGGCACCCAGCCTGATCACTCGCGGGAAAAACTCGCCGTCCAGTTCTGAGAGTGTCGAAGCGACGATGCTGTCGTCGGGCTGGATATCCATGCCATAGACGTAGTTCTGATTTGCGTCCTTGAACTTGATCACCTTGATGCCGCCGTCGCCGAACGAAAGGTCGAGCTTTCCGTCCAGGCCAAGGCGTGCATAGATCGGAGCGCTCGTGCCATCGGCGAAGAGGAGGCGGCCTCCGGCGATGATTTTCCCGGAGGACTGGAGCTGAGCCGCGAACAATTCGAAGTCCACGGCTCGGAGGTAGAGGTCCACGATCTCTCTTGGAAAGTTCGGGTCTTGCGACCCATCCTCCAGCAATTGCTGGATCTCCAGGCGCGCAGGCGGGAATTCCTGTCTCGTTATCGTCCAGTACTTTTTGTCGTTGGCGCCGGTTGGAAGCGCAAAGCCTCGGCGGGGCACCGTCACGCGTCCGTTTTTTCCGAAGAAGGAATCAGCGATTCCCGATCTCGCGATGCGTGTGCTGAGGAAACGATCGAAGTCGCCGGGCCGGGTCATGCAGTTCATGGGAGTCCATCCTTGGTGGGTTCATGGCGAGCCTAGTTCCGCATTCCCTGCCGCGAATCCACCTTCAGTCGTAGGTGCGCAGGTTTCGCAGCGCCGTTACGGCAGCTCCAAGGCGAAGTGCAAGGAAGGAAAGACTTCGCGTCGGAATCAGATGCCAAGCGGCCTGATCTGCCAGGCGGGCTCCGCCCGCTCCCAGACTTCGTCGAAATACGCCGTCAGGCGAGAGGTCTCACCGAGGGCGTCGAGGGACCCGCGGGCCTCGTAGCGGGTAGCGACTGGCCTGAACAGAAAACCGCCGGCGAGATCGGTGGTGAACGCCGAGCCATAGCGGAGGTGGGGTTCCTCGGTCGGCACGCGGATCGCGACAGCCGTCGGCAGGCGCTGGGCGAGGGCGAGCAGCCGGTGCCCGTCGCGATGGGCACGCTCGGCGTCGTGGGTGAGGATACGGATCTGGGCCTGTCGGCCGCTGGTGGCGATCCGACGCAACTCGGCCTGCGCCGCCTCGCCGTCCAGCACCCCGGCTTCCAGCAAGGGAAGGTAGATGCAGATCCGGTGACGAGCGGCGGCGAGCAGGCGGACATGGGCGGCTTCGAGACCGGCCCGGTCTTCGGCGGCCAGCAGCATGTCCGCCGGGGCGGTCACCGGCGGCGACCCTTGCGGACACCTAGGTGGCCGTCGTTCACCAGGTTCAGCAGCACCACCATCTCCTTGCCGGCCGGCATCCTTTCGAAGGCAAGCTCGCGTTCGCCCGCGAGACGTTCGGCAAGTTCGGGTGTGCAGTCGTAGGCCTGGCCGCTGACATAGAGGGTGGCGTCCTTCTTTCCCTTCACCCAGGCAAGGCGCGCATAGGGATGCCGGACCAGCGTGGCGCCCGCCGCAAGCGCCTTGTCCAGCGCCGCCTCGGTGGTGACCTTCGGTGGCGCGGCAGCCATCTGGGCGTTCCGGTAGCGGGTGATGAAGCGGCCGAACCAGTCGGCCAAGAGATCCCGGTCCAGTGCGGCCGCGAAGGGCAGCGCATGACGCAGCCGGTTCAGGGCCGCGTTGTCGATTTCGCCGGCCCGTTTGGCCGGTGCCAGGTCCGGGTCGGTGTAACGCAGTTCCTCGGGCATGCGCTCGGCGAGGAAATCGGACAGGTCCACCGTCAGTTCGGCCTGGGACGGCGCGCGCATGCCGATGGAGATGGTCATGCAGTCGCCGATGGCCACGCCGTCGTGAGGGACACCTGGCGGGAGGTAGAGCATGTCGCCCGGTTCGAGCAGCCATTCGTGAGTTGGTTCGAAAACCTTCAGCTGCTTCAGTTCCACATCGTCGCGGAAGTCGAGCGGGGCCTCGGGATCGTCGCTGATCGCCCAGTGCCGCTCGCCGACGCCCTGCAGCAGGAACACGTCGTACTGGTCGACATGGGCACCCACGCCGCCACCATCCTCCGCGTAGGAGATCATGATGTCGTCGACGCGCCAGCTCGGCAGGAAGGCGAAGTGGTCGAGCAGGGCAGCTACGTCGGCGTCCCACTTGTCTACGTCCTGCACCAGCAGGGTCCAGTCGCGCTTCGGTGTCTTGCCGAACTCGGCTTCCTCGAACGGGCCGTTCTTCACCGTCCAGCGGTCGCGCTTCTCGTCGTGCACGATGAGGCGCGCAAGCACGCCTTCCTCGCAGGCCAGCCCCGCGAGGTCGTTCGGCTCGATCGGCGGCTGGAAGTCGGGGAAAGCGTTACGAATGAGCAGCGGCCGTTTCTGCCAGTAATCACGCAGGAACTGCGTGGCGCTCATGCCGAGCGGCTGGCTGGCGCTGCCGCGCACTTCGATGGGGAGAGGCTTGCGGCTGGGGGTCTGGACGGGCATGGGAAGTCGTTCGCCTTAGATCTTGCGCGCGAGCTGGTCGGCCAGGCCGATATACGACGCCGGCGTCAGTTCCACGAGTGCCTGCTTCGCATCGGCGGGCAGGTCGAGGCCGGCAATGAACGTGCGCATGGAATCCTTTGTAATGCCCTGGCCGCGGGTCAGTGCCTTGAGCTGCTCGTACGGTTCCGGCAGGCCATAGCGGCGCATCACCGTCTGCACGGCTTCGGCCAGCACTTCCCAGCTGGCGTCGAGGTCGGCGGCGATGCGCTCGGCATTCACGTTGAGCTTGCCCAGGCCTTTCATCAGCGACTCCAGCGCCACCAGCGAATGGCCGAAGGCGGTGCCGAGGGCGCGCAGCACGGTGGAGTCGGTGAGGTCGCGCTGCCAGCGGCTGATCGGCAGCTTCTCGGCGAAGTGGCCGAGCAGGGCGTTGGCGAGGCCGAAGTTGCCCTCGGCGTTCTCGAAGTCGATGGGGTTGACCTTGTGCGGCATCGTGGATGAGCCGACTTCACCGGCCTTGAGCGCCTGCCGGAAGTAGCCCAGCGAGATATACCCCCACACGTCGCGGGCGAGATCGATCAGGATCACGTTGATCCGGCGCAGCACGTCGGCGAACTCGGCGATGCCGTCGTGCGGTTCGATCTGCGTGGTGTACGGATTGAAGGTGAGGCCCAGGCCGTCGACGAAACCGGCGGCGAGTGCCGGCCAGTCCACGCCGGGATACGACACGACGTGCGCGTTGTAGTTGCCCACGGCGCCGTTGATCTTGCCCGGGATTTCAATGGCGACGAGCTGGCGGCGCTGGCGCTCCAGGCGCGCGACCACGTTGGCGATTTCCTTGCCCATGGTGCTCGGCGAAGCGGTCTGGCCGTGCGTGCGCGAAAGCAGCGAAAGGCCGGCGTGTTCGTGGGCCAGGCCGCGCAGCTTCGTGATGACCTGGTCGAGGGCGGGCAGCAGCACGTCCTGGCGCGCGTCGCGCAGCATCAGGGAGTAGGCGAGGTTGTTGATGTCCTCGCTGGTGCAGGCGAAGTGCACGAATTCCTTGGCCTGGGCCAGGGACGCGTCGCCGCCGATCTTCTCCTTGATGAAGTATTCCACCGCCTTGACGTCGTGGTTGGTGGTGGCTTCGATGGCCTTGATGCGCTCGCCGTCCTCGATCGAGAAGTCGTTCGCGATGGCCAGCAGGCGGGTCACCGCATCGGCGGAGAACGCCGGAAGTTCAACGATACCCGGCTGGGCGCCGAGCGCCAGGAGCCAGTGGATTTCCACCTGCACCCGCCGGTGCATGAGACCGAACTCGCTGAAGATGGGACGCAGCGATTCCACCTTGGCGGCGTAGCGGCCGTCCAGCGGCGAAAGGGCGGTCAGCGTGGCGTGGGACATGGGAGGTTCCTGGGGCAAGGCGATCAATCGCCCATTATACCGGCCCCTTGTAGGAGCCGCTTCAGCGGCGATGGATGCGTGCGGCGGGCTTGCCGCTGCCGCGGGATCGCCGCTGAAGCGGCTCCCACAGTTCGCTCCTACAATGGGCCATCCCCCACCGGAGTTCCCCGCATGAGCAAGTTCCGCACCGAACGTGACAGCATGGGCGAGTTGAAGGTACCCGCCAAGGCGCTCTACGGCGCCCAGACCCAGCGGGCGGTGGACAACTTCCCGGTTTCGGGCCTGACCATGCCGCGCGAATTCATTCGCGCCCTGGGCTTGATCAAGTCCGCGGCGGCGGAGGCCAACGTGAAGCTGGGCCACCTCGACAAGGGGGCCGCGAAGGCCATTCGCGACGCCGCGGCTCGCGTCGCGGCGGGCGAGGTGGACGAGCACTTCCCGATCGATGTCTTCCAGACCGGATCGGGCACCAGTTCCAACATGAACGCCAACGAGGTCATCGCCCACCTTGCCGCAGCCGCGGGGGCCAAGGTGCATCCCAACGACCACGTGAACGCGGGCCAGAGTTCGAACGACGTCATTCCCACCGCCATCCTGGTCAGCGCCACGCTGGCGACCAGCGAGCGGCTGTTGCCGGCCCTGAAGCACCTCCGCAAGACCATCGACGCGCGATCGAAAGAACTGAAGAAGGTCGTGAAGACCGGCCGCACGCACCTCATGGACGCCATGCCGATCACCTTCGGGCAGGAGCTCTCGGGCTGGTCGGCACAGATCGCCGATGCCGCCGAGCGCATCGGCGACACGCTGAAGCGCACCCGCCGCCTGCCACAGGGCGGAAGCGCGGTGGGCACCGGAATCAATGCCGACCCCAGGTTCGGGCCGGCCGTGGCCGTGGAACTGTCGAAGCTGACCGGGGTGAAATTCGAGTCCTCCGAGAATTACTTCGCGGGAATGGCCGCGCAGGATGCACCGGTCGAACTGTCGGGCCAGTTGCGCGCACTGGCCGTTGCGGTGATGAAGATCGCGAACGACCTGCGCTGGATGAACTCAGGCCCGTTGGCGGGTCTGGGCGAGATCGAACTGCCGGCCCTGCAACCGGGCTCGTCGATCATGCCGGGCAAGGTCAATCCGGTGATTCCGGAAGCGGCGGCGATGGTGGCCGCCCAGGTCATCGGCAACGACGCCACGATCGCCGTCGCCGGCCAATCGGGCAATTTCCAGCTCAACGTGATGCTGCCGGTGATCGCGTACAACCTGCTGCAGTCCATCGAGATCCTCGCCAACGTGACGACGCTGCTCGCCGACAAGGCGATCGCCGGTTTCAAGGTGAACGAGGACCACATCCGCGAAGCGTTGGACAAGAATCCGATCCTCGTGACCGCGCTGAATCCCGTGATCGGCTACGAGAAGGGCGCGGCAACGGCCAAGCAGGCCTACAAGGAGAAGCGTCCGATCATGGAGGTGGCGTTGGAGACCACCGGTCTGTCCAAAGCGGAACTGACCAAGCTGCTCGACCCTGCTGCGCTGACCAAGGGCGGCATCCACGGCGGCGGTAGTGGCGGATGATCGTCAAATCCGCGAGTGGAAATCCGGGCGACTCGGTCCCGGCCGAGCGTAAGGCGCTGGGTTCCTGCCTTCGCAGGAACCACGTGCAGGTGGAGTGACGATAAGGCGCTGGGTTCCTGCGAAGGCAGGAACCCAGCGACCCGCGCTCTCACAACCGGCACGCAGGATGCCGGTCCGGAACCACCGGCTCCGCACGCAGTGCCGGCCGGTCGTACGGGACATAGCTGGCCCAATACCAGGGGAAGCAGGTCTTCCCCAGGATGTCGTCGAGCAGGTACGCGAAGATCGACTCGCCGTTCGAGCTGTTGCTCATCATCAGGACGCAGGTCTTCGAACGCTCCAGGCACACGAAGAGGTTGTTGGTGCCGTCGTCGTGGCCCTCCTTGAAGAACGCTGGGCCACGCGGTGATTCGAACGTCCCCACGCCCATGGCGTAACCCAGCGAAATCGAATCGTTGTCCTTGGAATCCGCGAGCCCGATGGTGGGGAACTGCCGCACGGAGCGGATGCGCACCACCGGTTTCAGCCACGTGGCGTACGTGGCCGCCTTGAGGCCGTCGCCGCGGGACATCGCCGCCAGCAGGCGTGCGTAGTCGGAAATCGTGGTGTCCATGGACCCGGCGGCACGCACGGATTCGCGGCGCTTATGGCCCAGTGGCTTGCCGGCTTCGTCGTAGCCGATGGCGACGTTGTCCGCGAAATCGTCGCGCCACGTCATGCCGCTTCGCTTCATGCCGTAGCGATCGAACAGGCGTTCCTTCATCAACTCGCCCACATCGATGCCCTTGCCGTTCTCGAGCACGAACTGCAGCAGGTTGATGCCTTCACCCGAGTAGCCGAAGCGCGTGCCGGGATCGAAGTAGAACATCAGCTTGCCGTCCGGATCGTAGTCCTTGCCGGGATGCCAGAAGCGGAAGTTGGGGAAGCCCGTGCGATGGCTGAGCAGGATGGCCGGGGTGAGCTTGCGCCAGCGTTCGTCGCCTGCCAGGTCGGCGTACTTCGGGTACTCGGGCAGCGGCTTCGGCAGGTCCTTCGCGATGCTTGCGTCCAGGTCGAGCTTTCCCTGTTCGACCAGCGACATCGTGGCGTAGGCGAAAGCTGCCTTGGTGAGGGACGCGGCATACATCACCGTGTCGGTGGTGAGTGGCAATCCTTTTTCCACGTCGCGCTGGCCATAGGCCTTCACCGATACGACCTTGCCGTCTTCGACGATGGCCACCGCGAAGCCCGGCACCTTCGCTTCCTTCATGAGGAACGCGATCCGTGCGTCCAGCGCTTTGCCGCGGAGCGGCACGGCCTCGGCGGCCAGGGCAGATACGACGGGAACGGAAACAGCCAGGAGCGAACCCAACAGCAGCGAACGTAGCATCGCGCATCCTCCCTCAAGGAGACGGCCCCCGAAGGAGCCGTCCGTTGTTGTCGAAGATCAGGTGTCGTCGCGCCAGCGGCGGAACCAGATGGCGCCGGCGATCATCGCCACCCCGGCCGCCGCGCCGATCCAGAGCGAGGGGCTGGCCAGGGCGCTGTAGTGGTACGACAGGCCCATGCTGTTGATCAGCGCCGCCGGATCGTCGTGGCCCACGCCGCTCAGCGAGGAGGCGTTGGACACCCAGCCACCCGGCATCAGGCTACCCAGCAGGCGTCCCACCACGTTCTTCCAGAACCACTCGGTCGACAGGCCGGCGGCGCCCATGAGGCCGAACCAGGACACGATCACACCGGCGCCGACGGGCAGGGCGATGGCCCAGAGGAACGGCTTGCTGCGGGCCCAGGAGGAGCAGAGCAGCAGCCAGCCGATGGTCGGCAGCGCCCAGATGGCGTACAGCGGGATCAGCAGGATCATGTTCAGCACGACGCGCAGCGGATGGGCGGCGACCAGCAAACCCCAGAGTCCGACGCCGTGCATGGAAGCGACCAGGGCGAACAGGATGCTCATCGCCAGGCCCACGATCACGCCGATCACCACGGCGATGGCCGGGGCCAGCACGATGGCGCTGGCAACCTTCGAGAGCACCGTCGAGGTGTCCGACAGCGGCAGCGACTTCCAGAACAGCACGCTGCGGTCGCGGCGGTCGTCGTAAAGGGCGCCGAGGCAGTAGAAGAAGACGACGATGGCCGTGACGCAGAGCACGATGCCGGCGATGGCGTAGAGCGAGATGTCCATCACCGCGCCGGCGTTGTTCATGTCGGTGGCGCTCATGTTGCCGTGCATGTCCATGGCGCCGTACCGGAACATGCCCCAGTTGTTGCGCCGTCCGAAGACTTCGCCGAGGACGATGCCCATGATGTTCAGCGCGAGGAAGACGATGCCGGTAACCACGGGCGCCCAGAAGAAGCCGCCCTTGTGTTCCCAGAATTCGCGCTTGACCAGCCAGTAGAAGGTTTTCATGCGTAGGTGCCCTTCATGGTGGCGACGAAGAGGTCGCTGATCGACGGCCGCCTTACTTCGCCGAGGCGTTCGAGTTGCGGCCGGCTCACGTTGTCGAACAGGAAGATGCTCTTGCCGAAGACCTGGCGCTCGTCCAGGGGCTTCAGTTCACGCGCGGCCGCGGTCATGTCCGAACCGACCAGTACTTCGGCGAAGCGCTCGCCCAGGCTGTCCATGTCGGTGTCCAGCACGATCTTCCCGTCGCGGATGAACATCAGGTCGGTGAGGATGTGTTCGATCTCCTCGACCTGGTGGGTGGTGACGAGGATGGTTTTTTCCTCGTCGAAGTAGTCCTCCAGCAGGCTCTGGTAGAACTGCTTGCGGTACAGAATGTCCAGGCCGAGGGTCGGCTCGTCCAGGATCAGCAGCCTGGCGTCGATGGACATCACCAGCGCCAGGTGCAGCTGCACGATCATGCCCTTGGACAGCTGCTTCACCTTCTGGCCGCGCTGGAGCTTGGTGCGAGCCAGGAAGGCGTCGCACTTGGCGCGGTCGAAACGGGGATGGGTGTTGGCCACAAAATCGACCGCGTCGCCCACTTTCAGCCAGCGCGGCAGCACGGCCACGTCGGCGATGAAGCACACCTGTTCCATCAGCTTGTCGCGCTGCTTGCGCGGGTCCAGTCCGAGGACGTTGAGCTGGCCGTCGAACGTGGTGAGGCCCAGGATGGCCTTCAGTGCCGTGGTCTTGCCGGCGCCGTTGGGGCCGATGAGGCCGACTATGCGGCCGGATTCGATCTGGAACGAGGCCGAATCCAGCGCAAGCGACGTCTTGTAGCGCTTGCTCAGGCCGGTGGCGGTAACGACCGCTGTCATGACGGGTCCTCCGTGGAGCCATTGGCTTCACGCATCAGGGTTTTGAGATCGAGGCCCATGCGCTGCAGGCGGGCAAACAGCGCCGGCCATTCCTCGCGCAGGAAGCGCTCCCTTTCACTCTTCAGCAGCGCTTCGCGCGCACCATCGATTACGAACATGCCAAGACCCCTCCGTTTCTCAACCAGTTGTTCGTCGACCAGCTCCTGATACGCCTTCGAAACGGTCAGCGGATTGATCTGGAAATCCCCCGCGACCTGGCGTACCGACGGCAGCGGATCGCCTTCATTCAAGGCGCCGTCCAGGATCATGGCCACCACGCGTTCGCGGAGCTGGCGGTAGATCGGGACGCTGTCGTTCCAGGTGATGGACATGTATGTCATTCCTTCGCCGTCTGGCGCAGTGCGTTACCGAACGAATAGTAGGGCATGGCCAGCTGCGCACGGATCAGCGCAGCGGCCCGTTCTTCCGCGTTGCGCTTGAGCGCATCCGCGGCCGAATCGAAAGTGGCCTCGCCCAGGAGGGCCGCCTCGCGCACGTCGGCGGCGGTGGGGCGGACATTGAGCGAGGGAAGGTCGACGACACGGGTGCCGTTGACGAAGTGGGGTGCGGCCAGCATTGCCGCGGCGCGGTCATCGAAGGAGCGCAGGGCGAACACGGCGGTGCCGGCGATCAGGACGGATGCGGTCAGGGCGATCAGATTCGGCGCTTTCATGGGACGACTCCGATGACGTGCTGCGTAATGCCAGGGTTAGAGGGAGGCGACGTTCGGGCCGGCGTCGGCGTAGACGACGATCGGGGCCAGGTTGGTCACTTTCGTGCCGTTGATCTCGGCGAGCGGGGCGGCGGTGGTCGAGGTGCTGCTGAACACGCCGAGCGTGAAGGCGGCAATGGCGACGGAGGCGGCGAGGGCGATGTAGTTCGGGCTTTTCATGGTGTCTACTCCTGTGGTGCTGTGGGTGACCGGTGTTGTAGTGAACTATAACACCAGATTTTCAGTCGTCAACCGGAATTTCGTGAAATTCCATATGACTTATGGCCTATGCCGTGCCGGGGGTGTGGTGGTGAGGTGCGTCGGCGGGGCACCTGTTCTGATGCGGGTTTGCCGGGAAAGGTTTAGGCGAGCACCCGCAAACGAAAACGGCCGGCCCCCAAAGGAGCCGGCCGTCGGGCCGATTGCCGTTGCGACTGGTTTTACAGTTCCGTGCGGAACTCCACGCCGATGATGCGCGGGTCGTTCACGAATGCCGTGCGGTTGTTGAAGTCGATACCGCCCGTGATGACCTTCTTGTTCGTGATGTTCCGGCCGTACAGCGCAACCTCACGCTTGCCGAAGTCCCAGTTGTAGCCGATGCGGATGCCGCCCTCGAGGAACGGCTTGCTGCGGAACTCTTCCGAGTCGTACAGGAAGAAGTTCACCTCGCTGCGATAGTTCCAGTCGGTGTAGACGAAGAACTCGCCGCTTTCGCCGTAGGGGATGCCGTAGCGCGCGGTCCAGGTGCCGATCCACTTCGGCGCATTGGGCAGTACGTTGCCGTCGATGAGCGCGTTGCCGCTGGCATTGAGCGGGTCGATCACCGTGCAACCGCCGCCGCACGGAGCGACGGCCAGGTTGCGGTCCTTAAGCTCGGTATGGTTGTAGCTGCCGCCGGCCGTCATGTAGAAGTTCGGCGTGAGGTAAGCCTCGAGATCGAACTCGGCGCCGTAACCTTCCGTCTTCTTCGCGTTGATCAGCTGCGTGACATTGGTCGCGCCGCCCACGGCGGTGAGCTGCTGGTTGTGCATGTTGTATTTGTACACGTCGGCGTTGAAGCGCAGCTTGTTGTCGTCCGACGTGGACTTGTAGCCGATCTCGTACGAGGTGATCGTCTCGGGCTTCGCCGTGGAAATGCTGTTGGCGAAGTTGATGCGACCCTGCACGCTGGGCGCGCGGAAGCCGTTGGCGATGCGTGCGTACACGTTGGAGTTCTTCGACAGCTGCCACGTGCCGGTCAGGTCGCCGCTCCAGCGGGCATCGGTCGGATCCGAGGTGAGCGGGCCGACGGGTCCCGTGAAGCCGAGGAAACGCTCGGCCTTGAAGTCGCGCTTGTCGTGCGACCAGCGGGCGCCGGCGCGTACGTCGAAGTCGTCGGTGAAGTTGTAGTCGGCCGAACCGAACACCGCCCATGCCTTCGTGCGCTGGCTCTGGTCTACCCAGCCGTTGAGGACGTGGTTGTTGAGCGTGTCGTACGAGAAGTTGGTGATCGCGATGTCTTCGTCGAAGTAATACGTACCCACCTGCCACTTCAGGCGCTCGGCACTGTCGTTGGACAGGCGGAATTCCTGCGTGATCTGGCGATCCTTCGGCAGCGCGTCCGCGGTTTCGGAATAGAACGGCGTCACGCGGTTGGTGTAGCTGGGCTTGGCCGGCGTGCCCGAGGCATCGTAACCGCCGTCCACGTCGCCGAGGCTGTACGTGGTGGCGCGCTCCAGGCCGGTGATGCTGGCGAAGTTGAGGTCGCCGAAGTGCCAGTTCAGGTGCAGGTTGCTGCCCCAGGTGAACAGGTGCTGCTTGTTGCGGCCGTCCTGCGAGACCGAATCGCGGTCGAAGCCCGGCACGAACTGGTCACCGCCGAGAGTGATGGAGTTCGCGCGGTTGACCATGGCGCTGCCGTCGAGCCAGCGGCCGTGCACGTTGATCAGCGCGTCGAAGTCGTCAGACGCCTTGTACAGCGCCTGGAGGCGCACGGCGCGATCGTTGTAGCCGCCGAGGTCGTCCTTCTTTCCGGTGTAGTCGTTGTCGATCCAGCCGTCGCGGTGCTGGGCGAGGGCGGACACGCGACCCGACCAGCTGGAGCTCAGCTTGCCGCCGAGGGCGGCTTCGGCGTTGGCGGTGCCGTACGAGCCGTAGGACACGCGGGCGTAGCCTTCCGTCTCCTGCGTGGGCTTGCGCGATTCGAACTTGATCACGCCGGCCGGCGAGTTGCGGCCGAACAGCGTGCCCTGCGGGCCGCGCAGCACTTCCACCTGCTCCAGGTCGAAGAGCGGGAAGCCCTTGAGGATCGGGTTCTCCTGGACGATGTCGTCGTAGACCATCGACACCGGCTGCGACGCGTTGAGGTCGAAGTCGCTGTTGCCGAGGCCGCGGATGTAGAAGCGCGGGAACTCGCGGCCGTAGGACGTTTCGGCATAGACGCTCGGCGCGCGCGATGCGAGCTGCAGCACGCCGTCGCCAGCCTGTCCGAAGGACTCCAGCTTCTCCGCCGTGACCACGGTCATCGAGATGGGCACCTTCTGCAGGTCTTCGGTGCGCTTTTCGGCGGTCACGTTGATCGTCTGCAGGGTAGCCGTCCGGGGCGCTGCGTTGGACGGCTGCGCATCTTGTGGGGCGTCCTGGGCGATAGCCGTTCCTGCGGCGAGCGCGGAGGCGATGGACAAGGCAATGACGAGACGTCGCGGCGTGCGGCGCGGGCTTGCGAAGGACATGGGTTGTTTCCGCCTGGGATGCGTGGGTGGGAGAGGTGCCTCGCCAACTGCGGTGGAGCCAGTCCCCTGGCGAGGCGCGTCTGCTGCGAATTATCCACTGTGACGCGGTGATGACGAAAGGGTTGCTCCGGAACTGCCGCCGCATGGCCACCCGAAGCGGGCTGTCATGGAAGTGCAATGCCGCCGGGCTAGTTTCCTTTCCGCTCGGAGCGATGCGGCGACTTGACGTCCAATGACGACGTGATCGCCGACGTTTGAGCATTTTCTCAAAATATCGGGGCAAGCAACCCATGAAGAAAATCCCGTTGGCCGCAGCCTTCTGGGCCATGTGCGGTACCGCGGCAGCCGAAGGCGCACCGCAGGTCGCGGTGGAACTGTACGTCGACACGGCAACCCGCCAGATCTTTGCCGAGCCCGGCCCCGGCCGGCAGCGGCTAGGAAAGTTCGTGCCGGCGAGCGATGACGCCGCGCTCCAGGCGGCACCCGTGCCCGGGGCGGTCAGGCGCGATACCGCCGTGACCGTGGCTCCCACCGGGACGCCCGTCGTGGCGACGGCTGCGCCCACCTCTTCGAGCAAGGCGTGGTACGAGAAGATCGGCATCCGGGGTTATGTGCAGATGCGCTACAACCAGGAGCTGGGCGACGATGCCAAGGACCTGAAGTCGCCCGGCGACCGCTTCATCGGGCGCGAGCAGGGCTTCGGTATTCGCCGCGCCCGCGTGGTGATCAGCGGCGATGTGAGCGACACGATGTCGATCTACATCCAGCCGGACCTCGCCAGCACGCCGTCCGGTTCCAGCACGACGCACTTCGCGCAACTGCGCGATGCCTACGCGGACCTGTGGCTCAACAAGGAGAAAACCTGGCGCATCCGCGCGGGCCAGTCGAAGATTCCCTACGGCTGGGAAGACCTGCAGTCGAGCCAGAACCGTCTGGCGCCCGATCGTGCCGACGCGCTCAACTCGGGCGTGCGCGACGAACGCGACCTCGGCGTGATCGCCTACTGGTCGCCCACGGTGGCCAAGGAGCGTTTTGCCTACTTGCAGAAGTCGGGCCTGAAGGGCTCGGGCGACTATGGCGTGGTGGGCTTCGGTGTCTACAACGGGCAGGGGGCGAATCGGCCCGACCGCAACGACCAGCTGCACTCGGTGATCCACTTCTCGTATCCGTTCAAGTTCGCGAATGGTCAGTTCCTGGAAGTGGGTGCGGATGCCTATGCCGGCCGCTACAAGGTGTCTACCGCCTCCGCGACGATTGGCGGCGCCACCTTCACGCCCATGGTCGACGCGCCCGAAGCGGGCTCAACCGATCGCCGCGTCGCGGCCCATGTCGTCTACTATCCGCAGCCTTTCGGTTTCCAGGCCGAGTGGACGGTGGGCAAGGGCCCCGAACTCGACATCGCGCGCCGCACGATCCGCACGAAGTCGCTGCGGGGCGGCTACGCGCAGGTGATGTACAAGTTCGACGGCAGTTTCGGCTCGCTCATGCCTTACGCCAAGTGGCAGACCTATCGCGGCGCGGCCAAGTTCGACACCAACGCACCGCGCATGGACGTGGACGAGGTGGAAGCCGGCGTGGAATGGCAGCCGTCCAATGCCATCGAGCTTGCCGTGGCATGGGCGAACATGCGCCGCACGGATGTCAGTGCGGCGCCTTATCGTCGTATCGATGGGCAGTTGCTGCGCGTGCAGTTGCAGGTGAATTACTAGCGACCGGGCAATGTGGGAGCCGCTTCAGCGGCGATGGTCCTCGCGGCAAGCTTCCCCGTGCCGCGGGATCGCCGCTGAAGCGGCTCTCACACAAAGCAGTGGCTATTTCCCTTTCTTCGCTCCGTCGGCCAGCGATTTCTCCCGCACCGCTTTGAACTCGCTGCCGTCTTTCCATGCCGGCCACACGTCGCTGTTGGCGAGTTTGTCGCCCAGGCCGTAGAACGCCTTCACGTTCTGCATCACGCCGTCGAAGTTCCAGCGCATGTCGTAGACGTCGGTCGGCTGGTGGTAGCGGTTCTTGCCGTAGTCTTCTTCCGCCGCCATGCCGGCCGCCTTGCCGCCGTTCACCATGTCGATGCCGCCACCCGCGGCGAGCGCCGGCACGCCGGCCTTGGCGAAGTTGAAATGGTCGGAACGGAAGTAGTAGCCCTTCTCCGGTGCCGCATCGCCGCTGACGACGCGTCCATCCGCCTTCAGCACATCGGCCAGCATGTCCTCCAGGTCGTTCTGGCCATGGCCTTCCACGGCCATGTCGCGCGTCGCGCCACCGATGGGCAGGGCGTCCATGTTGATGTCGGCCACGGTCTTCGCGAGCGGGAAGGGCGGGTGCGCCACGTAGTACTTCGAACCGAGCAGGCCCGATTCTTCCATCGTCACGGCGGCGAAAACCACGGAGCGCTTCGGCTTCTCCTGGGCGAATTTGGCGGCGATCTCCAGGAGCGCCGCTATACCGGTACCGTTGTCGATGGCGCCGTTATAGATCTGATGGCCTTTCAGCGCGGGATCGTGCCCCAGGTGGTCCCAATGGGCGGTGTACACCACGGCCTCGTCGGGCTTCTCGCTGCCCTTGACCATACCGATCACGTTGTTGCTGAGCGAGTGGGTGATCGTGCTCTGCAGGTGGATGCTCGCCTTGGCATCGAGTGGAACGGGCTTGAATCCACGCACGTCGGCTTGCTTCGCCAGTTCGTCGAAGTTCTTGCCGGCCTTCGCGAAAAGCCGCACGGCCGCATCGCGGGTGAGCCAGCCGGCCACCGGCAAGCGCGGTGCGGGGTCTTCGCTTTCGGGAAGGTCGAGGCGGGGCGTGGTCCAGCCGCTGCGAACCACGTTCCAGCCATACCCGGCCGGTTCGGTCTGATGGACGATGAACGCGGCGGCGGCGCCTTTTCGCGCGGCCTCTTCGTACTTGTACGTCCAGCGGCCGTAGTAGGTCATCTCGCGGCCCTTGAACAGGTTCGCGTCGCTGCCGTTCCAGCCCGGGTCGTTCACGAGAATGACTAGCGTCTTGCCCTTGACATCGAGCCCTTCGAAGTCGTTCCACTGGGATTCCGGCGCATCCACGCCGTAACCGACGAACACGACGTCGGAATCGGTGAGGTCTACATCCGCCTTCGCCTGGAGCGTGCCGGCGACCATGTCGGTGCCGAATGCGAAGCGTTCGGTGCCGCCGCCTTCCGCCACGTCGAGGGTAAGGGAGTCCTGGCCGGTAAGGGCCGTGGACACCGAGGGGACCGTCTGGATCCACTCGCCCTTGTTGCCGGGTTCCAGCCCCGCGCGCTTGAACTGCTCGATGATGTAGTTGGTGGTCAGGCGTTCGCCGAGCGTGCCCGGCTTGCGGCCGTCGTATTCATCCGACGAGATGACGCGGAGATGTGCCGCGAAGTCCCCCGCCGTGATGTCAGGCGTGAAGTCATGGTGCTCGTTGACAACCGCCGGCATGGGCGGCGGTGGCGCCGTGGAGGGGCGAGCCGGCTGGGGCGTGGGAGTGGTGGCCGCGGTCTTGTCCTCGTCATGGGACTGACAGGCGGCGAGGGTCAGGACGGTGAGACAGGCGAGGGCGAGGCGTCGCATCGGCATAATTCCCTTCAACGGCTGGTAACGCGACGAGTGTATCGCCAGCCATCCGGAATGGGCCGGCCTCGGAAGCACGAAGTTCGCCAACGGGCGTGCCGGCCCCAGGTGCGCAGTGCGCTAAATCGGCAAATTCACAAAATGCTGGCATTTGATCCCATACACCGTTAGTTATAAGCCTCGCCGGGGAAGGTTCAGCGTGAAATGCCGGCGTAGGGGGAGGCATTCGAACGTCCTGCCAGGAAACCGCTCAGGGGTCATGGGCGGCGGCGGCACGTTCGGGGGGAGTGAGCACTGGGAGGTAATCGCATGAGCCGCCTTGCCGATACACAGGGAATGGAAGACTACGATCTCGTGAAGCTGGGCGCGGTGCTCGGCGTGTGCGAGGTCGACCTGCTGACGCTCAGTCCCGCGCGACCGCGTGCGGCGATCGCCACCCGGGTCCACGATGGAATCACTTATCTGTCCGCGCACATCGATTTCGATGTACGCGGCGCGCTCACGGTTCCCGAAGACGCCTGCATGCTCGTATACCTGCACGAGACCGGCGAACGCAGCTGGTGCCAGGGTATCGGCGTGGAGTCGGACATGGCCGTGACGCTGCTGCGCGGCACGCCCAGCGACTTCATGTTCGAGCGCGGCACCCGCTTCACGCTCGTGATAGCGCCTTACGCGCGTTTCCGCTCTCGCTTCCTGGCATCGGATCATGCCGATGTCGACATGGCCGCGCAGCGTCTGCGCCTGTTCGCCGTGCGTTCCGAACACCTGAAGCGCGCCTATCGTCAGATTGCCGCAAACACGCTCGAAGACGGCGACCACAGCATGGGTCCCATCGAAGACCTGCTGGACGAACACATTCGCGTCGCGCTGGCCTCGTCTTCCGAAGAGCGCCCGGTGGCGTCGCGCGGGCGGCGGGCACATTACCAGGTGGTGCGGCGCGCCGAACGCTTCATGCGGGCGAACCTGCGTCGGGACATCTATTCGCAGGAGCTTTGCCAGGCGGCCGGTGCCAGCGAGCGCGGGCTGCGCTACGCGTTCGACGATCTTCTCGGCATTCCGCCGAATCGCTACCTCGCCATGCTCCGCCTGTGCACGGCGCATCGCAGCCTCGTCACGGCGGAGGCTGGCAGGCGCTCGGTGAAGTCGGTGGCGCTCAGCTGCGGCATGTGGGACCTGTCGCGCTTTGCCGAGAAATATCGCAGCGTGTTCGGGGAACAGCCCCGGGAGACGTTGACCAGGCATGCACCGTCGGAGGACCTGGCGCCGGCCGACGAGTACTACGACTGGTGATGCACCCCATTTACGGTTGCCTTGGCTCGTCGGGAGAGGTATTGGTAGGGATTGCTGCGCCTTGTCCGACATGCCGAAACGACTCGACATAACGCTCATCGCCCCTTCCGGATACGCGGGGGATCGCACCGCATGCCGCAGGGGTATCGAGCGGCTCCAGGCGGCCGGGCACCGTGTGCAGGGCGCGGAGGTCGTCGAACGCGTATTCCTCCGCTTCGCCGGTGACGAGGCAGAGCGGGCCGCCGACCTCAATCGCCTGGCGGACACCGCGGCGCCCTTGCCGGACATGGTCATGGCCATCTGCGGGGGCTACGGCGCCATCGCATTGCTCGACCTGCTCGATTACGACGGCTTGGCCGCGCGCTTCCACGAGCAGCCCTGCGTGTTCGTGGGACACGGGGACTTCACGGCGATCCAGTGCGCCCTGTACGCACGAAGCGCCATCGGTTCACTGCACGGCCCGATGCTCCTGCAGGACTTCGGCGCCACCTACCTGCGCGAGAACACGTGGCGTCACTTCTGGCAGACGGCCACGTCGCCTCGCACCGAGGTGAGCTGGCTGTGCGCCGAAGACCAGCCCGACCTGCAAGCGGAAGGCACGCTGTGGGGCGGCAATCTTTCCACCCTGTGCAGTCTCGTTGGGACGCCTTACCTGCCTGTGGTCGACGGCGGCATGCTCTACGTGGAGGAAACGGGCGAGCAGGCGTGGCGCATCGAGCGCATGCTTTTCGAACTGAAGCTTGCGGGCGTGCTGGATCGGCAACGCGCAATTCTGGTGGGCGGCCTGTCCGGCCAACGCGTAAGCGAATACGACAACGGCTACGACACCGAGCATGCGTTGCAGCGCTTCGGCGATGCGTGCGGCTTACCCGTTCTGCGCGGGTTGGCCTTCGGGCACGGTCCGGATAAATGGACCTTGCCCTTCGGTGCCCGCGCAACGATCGACGTGCTGGACGGGACAGCCCACCTCGCGGCCTTGGGGTACCGACATGCGGGAGATACATCCGCCGTCGGCTGACGGGCCGTTCATCTGCCAGCCAGCTACCGCACCCAGATCCCGGTAGCCTTGCGCCGCATTCTCCTTCTGCGGTCCCCGCCATGATCGATCCCTTGCACACACCGCACGACCGTGCGGCGATTCCGCTTGCGCCTTCGCTCGACCAGGCGCTGGCCGACGCCCATATCGAGACCCGGCTTCCGCTGCTCGGCAAGCGGGTGCTGCGCATCGGCGTGCTTGCGATCGCACTGGGCCTCGTCGTTGGCTTCGTGGCGCGCCTGCTCACGATGCTGATCGGTCTGGTAACCAACCTGACCTTCCACCAGGTCTGGAGCACGGAGCTGACCTCGCCGGCGGGCCACCGCCTCGGTGCGTGGGTCATCGTCGTGCCGGCCATCGGCGGCATCGTGGTCGGAATGATGGCGCGCTGGGGCTCGCGGGCCATTCGTGGGCACGGCATTCCCGAGGCGATGGAGCAGGTCCTCACGAACGAGAGTCGCATCCCCGCGCGCATGACCTGGTTGAAGCCGCTGTCCTCCGCGATAGCGATCGGCACGGGCGGGCCCTTCGGTGCCGAGGGGCCGATCATCGCGACGGGCGGCGCACTCGGATCGTTCCTGGGCCAGCGCTTGCCGGTGAGCGAGCACGAGCGCAAGACCTTGCTGGCCGCGGGCGCCGCGGCCGGCATGGCGGCGATCTTCAGCGCGCCGGTGTCGGCGGTACTGCTCAGCATCGAATTGCTGCTTTTCGAACGCCGCGCCCGCTCGCTCCTTCCGGTCGCGCTCGCGGCGGTCACGGGAACGGGCGTGCGCTTCGCCCTGGAAGGCCCGGGGCCGGTCTTCCCCATGCCGGCCCTCGCCGCGGTGGCACCGCAGGCTCTCGTCGTCTATGCCGTGCTGGGCCTCCTGATGGGTGTGGCGGGTGTGCTCATCACGCGCCTCACCTATGGCATCGAGGATGCGTTCGAGAAGCTGCCCATCCACTGGATGTGGTGGCCGGCACTGGGCGGCCTGGTGGTGGGCGCGGTGGGCTATGTGATGCCGGCCACGCTCGGCGTGGGCTACGACAACATCACCAACGTCATTTCCGGCCGGCTCGGCCTCACCGCGATGGCCCTGCTGGCGCTGGCGAAGCTCGTCTCATGGTCGGTTGCCCTCGGCAGCGGCACGTCCGGCGGCACGCTCGCGCCTTTGTTCACCGTAGGCGGCGCATTCGGTGGTGTCTGCGGCGTGTTGCTTGCCATGTGGCCGCCCCTGCATGTCGACCCGCACATGGCCGCGCTGATCGGCATGGCGGCGTTGTTCGCCGGCGCGTCGCGCGCGCTCATGACGTCAGCGGTGTTCGTGTTCGAGACGACGATGCAGCCGCACGCGCTGTTGCCGCTGCTGGCAGCCTGCACCACCGCCTATATCGTGTCGGGGCTGATGATGCGCCACACGATCATGACCGAGAAGATCGCCCGTCGCGGCGTGCACGTGCCCACGGACTTCGTGGCCGAGCACGAACCGCATCGCCCCGGCTTGCCCGGGGCGTGAAGGGAGAACCGCCTCAGGTGAGGGCGGTGACCTGGGTGGCGCCGATGACGCCGATGAAGACGATCGAAAGCATCCAGAAGCGGGCCGGGTCGCGCCATACGCAGACGCCGAGGCAGACGATGCCCAGCACGCAGGACACGATGCCGGCAGCGGTGAGACCGAGGGCGATGAGCGACGGATCGCTGCCGCCGGAGGCGATCAGCATGGGACGGAAGATCGCGTACCAGGCCAGGACCAGGCAGGCTCCGCCGACGATGCCGAGCAGCCAGTTGGCGGGATGGTGCTTCGGCAACATGTTGATGCCGAGGAAGATCGAAAGTACGACGACAGCAAAAACGACGAGCAGCAACGCCATGCATTAACCCCTTTGTCGTGGCCTGCGGTCCCCACCGCGAAAGCCGTCTCCCGAGAATGGCTTATCGTGGCGCCCAGGTCATGCTGCGGCGCGCAAGCCGGGTTTCGTCGGCTTATATCCCGTTTCGTCGGAATCGCCGTCAGACGCGGCGATGCGCAGCGTATGCTCCACGGCGTTTCCAGGGTGGAGTACGCGAGATGGCAAGCCTCATGTTCCTAGGTCGTATCGTGGTGGCGTGGGTCGCGGCATGGTGCACGCTGCTCGTCGTATGGGCCGCCATCGGTTTCAACCGCGGCGAGTTGCCGTGGATCTTCACGCTGGCGTGGTTCATCGGACTACTCGTGGCACTGGGTCGCGGTGTCACCCATCTCTATCGCGTGCGTGTCATCGCCGGCCGAATCGATGGCGAGACCGTCTCAAACCGCCAGCGCCGGCGCGTGGAAGTGCCATACCCGGCCGAAGAGGCCTTCGCGATCGCGGAGGAAGTGGTCCGCGAACTCCCGAACATACAGGACGTGGCCAGCGCGCGTGGCGGCCTGCAGTTGCGCGGGATGATCCGGGTTCCCGCGAGCGACCAACTACGCCGCCGTGGCCGTTTCCAGCGACCGAACACGTTCGACCGACCGACCAAAGTCTCCGCGACCGTGACGCCGGGTGACGGCTCGAGCAGCGTCATGTTCGTGTGCGAGCCGGACAGCGGCGCATGGACCGACTGGTTCAATCCCGACGGTGGCAATTCGCTGGAATACGTCGAGACATTGGTACGCGCCACGACCCAGCGTTTGACCGAGCGGCGCAATCGTGAACGCGCCGACGCACGCCAGACGAAGATGGAGAAGGAGCTCACGGCGGCGCAGCTCGGCCTGTTGCAGGCGCAGGTGGAACCGCATTTCCTCTACAACACGCTGGCGAGCGCGCAGGAACTGGTGCGGACGGACCCTGTCCGCGCCGATCGCATGCTCGGTCACCTGATCGATTACCTGCGCCGCTCGCTGCCGCGTACGGACGGTTCGCTGTCGACGCTCGGCGAAGAGCTGGAGCGCTCCACGGCGTGGCTCGAGATCATGAAGCTGCGCATGGGCGACCGCCTCGCCGTGCACACCGACGTTCCGGAGACCGCGCTGAAGGTACCCATGCCGTCGATGATGCTGCAGACCCTCGTGGAAAACGCCATCAAGCACGGCCTCGAACCGAAGCCGGGTGGTGGTGGCATATGGATTCGCGCCGGCGTCGACGCGTCCGGCCTTTCGCTCACGGTGGCCGACGACGGGCTGGGCTTCCGCAGCGACGGCGCGGGTACCGGCATCGGCCTGAAGAACCTGCGCGAGCGCCTGCGCCTCATGTACGGCAGCACCGCCACGTTCTCCATCGGTAACAACTTTCCCCATGGTGTCGCCGCGACGATTACGTTACCGGCGGCGGGAGCGGTCGACCATGCATAACACGCCTTGCTGCATCGTGGCCGAAGACGAGAAACTTCTCGCCGCGGCCTTGCAACGCGAGCTCGCCACCGCCTGGCCGGAACTGGACGTGGTGGAAGTCGCCGAGGACGGCGGCAGCGCGCTCGATGCCATTGCCACGCACCGGCCGGACGTGGCCTTCCTCGACATCCGCATGCCCGGTCTCACCGGTCTGGAAGTGGCCGCCGCGGCGGCCGATGCCAGCCCGCGCACGCTGGTGGTCTTCATCACGGCGTACGACCAATACGCCATCGATGCGTTCGAGCGCGGCGCGGTCGACTACCTGCTCAAACCGGTGACGCCGGACCGCCTGGCGCAGACGGTGACGCGGCTGCGTAGCCGCCTTGCGGATGCGGAACGCCATGCGAATCGCACGGCGCAGGTTGCGCGGGACCTCGGCGATCGCATGGACGGCTCGCCCGACGAACCGCTGACCTGGATCACCGCGAGCACGGGCAGGGCGACCCGATTGATCCTCGTCGAAGACGTGATCTATTTCCGCGCGGACAACAAATACACGCTGGTGGCGACGGCCGAGGGCGACGCGTTGCTCACGCGGCCAATTCGCGAACTGCTGCGCCAGCTGGATCCGAAGTCGTTCCGGCAGATCCACCGCTCGACGATCGTCAACCTGCGCCAGGTGGCGTCGGTGGAGCGCGACGACAGCGGGAAGGGCTGCCTTCGCCTGCGCGGCCGTCCGGAGACCCTGGCCGTGAGCCAGCCATTCATGACCCTTTTCCGGGCCATGTGAGGGAGCCCAACTATGCGCATCTTCCTGGCCATCATCTACTGCTTCATGAACCTCGCCGGCTGCACGGACAGCCAGAACCGGACGCTCGTCACCACGACGAAGGAGAACGGCGTGACCACGCTCGACAGCCATGTCGAAGTACGCATGGGCCGCGCCCGTTTCGCCTGCGCGGCAAGCACGGGAGGGCAATGCCACTACACGGTGTTCGATGGCGAGAAAACGGTACGTGCATTCTCGCTAGCGGTATCGGAGGAACGCCTGGTCGATGGATTGCCGCCGGGGTTCACGCTGTGCGTCTCCGCGAGCGATGCAAGGATGGCGGCGAACAACTGCAAACCGACCTGACGCCGCACCTGTCGCACCCGGCACACAGATTACGGCGTTGCACTCGTGTGGTGGGTGCGCTTCATAGGGCCTTACAAGGTCGACGGGACCCTGTGGGAAGTGTGGGAAGCGCGCTAGCGCGCTTCCCACAGAAGAGCAGGGTCTTGGGGCGCGTCGCGAGGTTGTCTCGCCGCTATAGCGGCTCCTACAGATGTGCGGATCCAACAGGCGCGCCGACGCAAGTCTTCGCGGCCAGGGGACGGGTGCTGGCTTCCAAGCCACGTACAAGCGCCGCGGGCGAGGCCGCAAGGCGAGCCCATCCTACGAAGCGAACAGGTAACACACGTACGGCGGCGGAGCCGCATAGGGCATGAACCTGCCTCAGCGGGTTATCCGATTCGTTAGCGGCGACAGGACTTCGTACGCCCTCACGTTGCCCTGCTTTCGCAGGGGCAACGTGAGGGGGCGGGGTCGCACAGCCGAGAAGTTACCTCGGTACCACCGTGAACGTGATCTTCGACGGGTGCTCGGCGTCGTGGTGCACCGCGTTGTGCGCGATGACGCCCTTGCTCTCGTCGTAGTTGTTGCCACCCGTGTTGAGGTTGCGGTCGAAGCGCGGGAAGTTGCTGCTCGAGATGGCTACGCGCAGCTTGTGCCCCGGGAAGAAGAAATTGCTGGTGTCGATCGGCTGGAAGGTCACCTTGTACACCTCGCCGTCCTTCATCCACACCGGCGGCTTGTCGTAGCCCTCGCGATAGCGCATGCGTTGGATGTTCTCGGTGAGGTTCCAGGCAGTGCCGTCCGGACGCACATCCATCACCTTGAACGTGAAGTCGGTGTCCTTCGCGTCGGACGACACATAGAGTGTGACCGTGATCGGGCCGCTCACCTCGGTGCCTTCCTTGAAGGGTTCGGAGTCGTACACCAGGATGTCGTTGCGCGCGAGCTGCGTGTTCTGGTCGAACGAGCCGAACTTCACCGCGGTGCCCTGGCAGCAGCCACCGCCGCCGAGGGTGGTGACCGGGTTGCTCGGGTCGTAAATGAAGCTGTCGGGACGATCGGTACCGCCGGCGGCTTCTACGAGCTTGCCGTCGCCGTAGAGAGTATTGGCCTTGCCGCCGCTGGTGAAATAGAGGTCGCGGGTGGTGGCGCCTGCCGGCGGCCACGTCGGCGAATCGCGCCACTTGTTTTCGCCCATTACGTAGTACATGACCTTGGGCTGCTTATCCACGGCGGGGCTGTCGACGCCCTTGAGGAACTTGTCGAACCAGCCATACACCAGTCCTTCGTAGTCGAATCGTGCATCGCCCACGTCGAGGTCGCCGATCATGGTGTGCTCCGTGGCGCGGGTGTAAGCGCAATGGAGGACCGGCGCGATCACGGCGTACTGCTGGTCGGCGATCTTCTTCGGAGCCGTGGCCCGCACGTGGTTATAGGCCGCGAGGTTGGGCGACACCGAAACGTCGAACCAGCTCATGAACCACAGGCCGGGACGGTTGATCTTCATGTTGTCGTGCCACAGGCCGCCCTTGTACCAGGCCGCACTGTTCGGCGTGCGCGCGATCATGTTGCCGCCGGTAGGTACGTCCATGGCGTCGGCGAAGATCCCCTTGGGGCCGCCGACGGCTTTCATGATGTCTTTCTCCGGCAAGGTCCAGAAGGCCTTGTCCCAATCGGGCTCGGGCGGCTGGGAATCCAGGTCGAACATCTTCGACGCCTGGATGAGGTCCGCCTGCGACAGGTTCGACGGGAACATCGGACGCAGCTGGTTCTGTTCCTTGTAGAGCCAGTCGATGAAGAGCATCTGCACGGCGCCGCCGCGATACCAGTTGCCCTGCTCGTAGTAGGGCCCAACGCGGCCGACGCCGGCACCGAATCCCTGCACGTTGAAGGTGGCCAGGCCGGGTTCGTCCTGGGCCACGACCGCCATCTGCCATTCGGCGGTTGAGGAACACCCGGTGGTGCCGACCTTGCCGCTCGACCACGGTTGGGACGTGATCCAGCGCACCGCATCCACGCCGTCCGAGAGCGGTGCGCCGAGGATGTCGTAATTGCCTTCCGAGAAGTAATGGCCGCGTTCGTTCATCTCGACGAAGGCGTAACCGCGTTTCACCGCCTCCAGTTCGTGCGACATGTCGCGCGGCGCGCCGAGCTTCACGTCCCAGAAGTTGAAGTTGTAGGGCGTGCGCACGAAGATGGCCGGCACCTTGCCGCTGGTGTTCTTGGGTCGGTAGATGTCTGCCGCCATGCGCTTGCCGTCGCGCATCTTCACCATCACCTTGCGGTCGACCACCGCGACGTCTTCGAGTTGCTTCTCGATGTCCTTGCGCTTGGCGATCGTCGCCAGCTGCTCGCGCGTGAGGCTGGTCTGCTGTGCCGCGACCGGTGCGCCGGCGAGGGCCAGGCAGAAGGAGACGGCGCCGACCGACAGCGCGGTCCTGACGGGGTGGAGGGCAGGGCGCTTGGGCGACATCGGTCACACCTGTTTTCAGGGACGGTTCATCGAGTCTGGCAAAATGTCCCCGTCAGGTAAATGCATGACTTCCGGCACGGTGGCCGTGGTTCCTTCCAATAGACGTCCGTTGCCGCGCGGCTAAGATGCGGCCTATCGACTTTGGGGGAACGCATGGCTTCGACCGAGACTTTCAAGTTCATCCTCGTACTGCTCGTGGCGATCGTTGCGCTCGAACTGATCGCACACCGCCTGCGCTTGCCCTCCGCTGCGGCGCTGCTTGCCGGCGGCATCGGTATCGCCTTCCTGCCCGGCGTACCGGAAGTCTCCTTCGATCCCGAACTGGTGCTCACCGTCTTCCTGCCTCCGCTGCTGATGGATGGTGCCTTCTATACGGTGTGGTCCGATTTCCGCCGGTACCTTGGAGGAATCCTCTGGCTCGCGGTGGGTGCCGTGGTGTTCACGACATTCGCGGTAGGCGTCACCGTGCACTGGGTGCTGCCATCGCTGCCATGGGCTGCCTGCTTCGCACTGGGCGCGGTGGTGTCGCCGCCCGACGCGGTGGCGGCCAAGGCGGTGCTCGAAAAGGTACGGCTGCCGCGGCGATTGATGGTGCTGCTGGAAGGGGAGAGCCTGCTCAACGATGCCACCGGCCTCGTGCTGTTCCGGTTCGCCGTGGCCGCCGCGCTTACCGGTGCCTTCAGCATGCAGGGCGCCCTGCTCAGCTTCGTGGGGCTCAGTGCCGGCGGAATCGCCGTCGGTCTGGTTGTCGGCGGCCTGCTGGTGCTAGCGCTCCGCCGCATCGACCACGTGTTCCTTACCATCACCGCGGCCTGTCTCTCGCCCTGGGCGGCCTACATCGGTGGCGAAGCGGTGCACGTCTCGGGAGTCATCGCCGTGGTCACGTGCGGCATCATCTTCGGCTGGTACCAGCACGACGTGTTCACCGCCAACGTGCGCGTGCGCAGCACGGCTTTCTGGCAGGTGCTCATCTTCCTGCTCGAGGCGCTGGTGTTCATCCTCATCGGCTTCTCGCTGCGTGGCGTGATCGAGAGGCTGGGCGGCGTGGGGCAGGCGCTGCAGACCCTGGGTGTGCCGATCCTTGCGGTCCTGGGCGCCGTGATCCTTTCCCGCTTCGTCTGGATCTACGCCACGGACTACCTCCGTGTGCCCCTCGCGCGCATGGTGGGCCGCAAGCCGATGCCACCGGCGCCGAAGGCCTCGTTCCTGCTGAGCTGGGCGGGCATGCGCGGCGTGGTGACGCTGGCCATCGCGCTATCCCTGCCCGAGGCGATGCCCGGACGCGATCTGACATTGGCAGCCGCGTTCGCGGTCATCCTGGTGACCGTCGTGATCCAGGGCAGCACGGTGGGTGTCGTCATTCGCTGGCTGGGGCTGGAAGGCGAACGTCACGCGGATACGACTTACCTCAACGAGGGCCAGGCCTCGCTGCTTATCGACAACGCCCAACTGGCAGCGGTGAAGGCGCGTGCATACGACGAGCAGGGCAAGCTGATCCACCCCCGCCTGCTCGAGCAGTACACCCACCGGGTGTCCATCTCGGAACGCTACAGCAAGGCGCCGGAGGCGTTCTCCAGCGGGCGCGAGGCGCACTACGACGTGGTGCTCGCGGCGATCGCCGCGGGCCGTGCGGAATTGTTGCGCCTGCACCGCTCGGGACGCATCCACGACGAACTGCTGCACTACATCGAACGCGACCTCGACCTGCAGCAGATCGAGGCGGAGAACGATCGGAACAACCCGGGTATTTGATCGGCGAGCACAAAAAAGCGCCACCGTTCGGCACGGCGGCGAGGGGATATTGCAATGAGGATCCGTCCCTGGATCGATTTTTGTTTTATGGGATGAGACGGAAGCCGAAACCGGAGACGTAGCGGACGTTGCCGTCCGCTACATCTTTCCCTACGAGTGGATCAGAAGTCGTAGGTTGCGGTCAGACGGGCGTAACGCGGCGTCTGGTAGTACAGGCCCGCACCGTAGGTGTTGCTGACCGTGAAGCGGTCGTCCTCGTACGTGTAGTCGTTGAGGAGCGCCTTACGCTCGTTGGTGACGTTGAACACCTGGATGCCGAACGCCAGCTTGTGGTCGGCGAACGCCGGGCGATATTCCACCGCCACGTCGAGCTGCTTGAACCACGGCATGCGCTGTTCGCCCGGAGCGTACAGCTTGCCGGCGCACGAGTGGTACGAGGAGCCGTAGCCGATCGGATCGTCGTCGTTCGGCCCGAAGTAGCCCAGGCAGGACTGCGGAGCGCCCGAGGTCAGGCGCAGCGAGCCGGAGAACATCCATTCCGGGGTCAGCTGGTACGAACCGTAAGCCTTGAACTGGTGCTTGCGGTCGTTGGCCAGCAGGCCGTTGCTGTGGACCATGAGGGCCGCGGCATCCCAATCCTGCGTCTTCGAGATATCGTTCTGGCCGATGTCCGACTTAACCTGGCCTTCCGTGTTGCCGTAGCTCTTCGAGAAGGTGTAGTCGACGCGACCGAACCACTTGCCGTCGAACGGATGCTCCAGGTACAGGTCGAGGGCGTAGTACTTGCGCTTCGCACCCGAGGTGAAGCCCCAGTCGGCCTTGGTCATGGTGACCGAGGTACGGCCGTTGCCGTCGGCGTTGGCGAGGCTGAAGTCGTTCGAACGGCCGGGGTTGAAGATCACGCAACCCGGAATCGTGACGGTGTCGGGATCGACGCCGGAGGCAGCCAGCTTGTCGGCCATGCGTCCCGTGTCGCAGACGTCGTCGATCGCCGCCTGCAGCTTGCGCACGGTGATCTTGGCACCCGTGACCCAGTCGGGGCCCAGGGTCTTGTCGAAGCCGAGGATGGCTTCGTCCTGGTACTGCGACTTGAGGTCGGTGGCCGTGATCGACTTCGGATCGTTCGGCTGGCCATACTCGCCGTTCGACGACACCGGGCCTGGGCCGAGCGGGCTAAGGCCGGTGGGCTCGCCGTTCGGATCGATGCCCGTATAGGTGAAGTATTCGTCCGTGAACGTGGAGGCGGAAGCACCGCGGATCGCCACGCTGTTGGGCAGGGCGAGGTAGTAGCGGCCGAGGTTGCCGTAGATCTTCAGCGACGAATCGCCGAACACGTCCCACGAGGCGCCGATGCGCGGTGCCCACTGGTCGCCGCTGTCGACATAGCTGCGGCCCTGGTCGTTGTAGTTCGTGAACTTGTCGTTGCGGATACCGACGGTGAGCAGGACCTTGTCGGTCACCTGCCACTTGTCTTCGAGGTAGTACGCCTTCTGATCCACGGACATGCTGGTCGTGGTCATGAAGATCCTTCGACGTGCGTAGTAGCCTTCTCCGCCGGCGGGACCGACGCCGAGCCTGGGCGAGATATCTACCGTCGGATCGTTCTGTTTAGCGTAGGCCCAGTAGTAGCCGGGGCCGGTAGTCGTGACACCTTCGTCATGGCCGGTGAAGCGCATGTTGTCGATACCGCCGGTCAGGCGGTGGTCGCCCACCTGCCACTCGAGGTCTGCGCGCAGGCCACGCGTCTTGCTGTTCGCACCCGGGGCGATCTTCTGCGTGGTGGCCGTGGAGTTCGCCAGCGAACCGGCGCCAGGGATCGCCGGATCCTGGAGGTCGGGACGGCTGATGAAGGGCAGGCCGAGGTCGCCCGGATTGCGCTGCACGTCGGTGGTCTTGCTCTTGCCGTACGTGGCCGAGAACGTCAGGTCGTCGGTGATGTAGCTGGTGTACTTCAGGATGCCGTAGGTCGAAGACGTCTTCGTGCTATCCGGGTACTGTCCGTCGAAGCCGGTGTGCTTGCGAGTGTCGTAATCGAACGAGTTGTACTTGCCGCTGCGCTCATCGGAGGAATTGATGCCGGTGAGTTCGAGGATGTTGCTGTCGTTGATGTTCCAGTCCAGCTTGGCGTAGTACTTCGGCAGATCCCACTTGTAGTGGTTCGTGGCGTTCGGTGCCGTGGTGAAGTAGTTGGTGCTGGTGCCTTCCGTCTTCTCGGTTTCCGCGGCGACGAACAGGAACAGCTTGTCCTTGATCAGCGGGCCGCCGGCGTAGGCGCTGACGGTGCGCGTCCACTGATTGTCGCCATCACGGTTGCGATACAGCGCTCCGGCCAGCTCGGGCGATGTGTACCCATAACCCGCGGGCAGTGTCTGGCTGGGGAAATACTGGTTACCCAGCTCCGAACGCGCGAACTTCGGCTCCCACAGCACCTGTGCGCCGAAATGCCATTCGTTCGTACCGCGCTTGCCGACCTGGCTGATCACGCCGCCGTCGGAGCGGCCGTACATGGCGCTGTAGCCGCCCGTGTAGATTTCCTGCTGGTCGATAGCGCCATAGGGCAGGCCGACACCGCCAAGGTTGCGCAGCGGATCGGACGTGTTATAACCGTTGATGTAGTACGCGTTTTCCGAAACGCCGGAACCGCCGAACGACACCGTGCGGCCGAAGTAGCCGGCGCCGGGGTTGACGCCCGGGGCAAGCAGTGCGATCGCTTCCGCGTTACGGCCGAGCGGCAGGCGTGCGAGCTGCTGCGCCGTGACCACCGTGCGCGAATCGACCGACGAGACGTCGATCGGAGGAAGGGAGTTCGCGGTGACCGTCACCGACTCCAGCGACTGCGCGCTGGTTGCGGGGGCACCCGTGAACGAGACTTCGGAACCCTGGTTGACGGTCAGGCCGACGTTCTCGCGCTTGTCGACGATCTGGCCGTTCTGCATGACATTGACGGTGTAGCTGCCCAGCGGCAGGTTGCCGATGCGGTAGCGGCCGTCTTCACCGACGGGCACCTGACGGGTGATACCGGTGGAACCGGTGACCTGGATGGTGCTGCCCGGTGCGGCCTGGCCGAAGATCGAACCTGTGGTGGCCTGCGCCAGCACGGCGCCCGTGCCGCCCAGACCAGCCGCAAGGGCGAACGCCAGCGCGGAGCGACGCAGGATATGCGTCTGACGGTTATTGCGTGAATTCATTTACGGCTCCCCAGAGTTGGCCCTTTCGGGCCAGGAAACGTCGGTAAAAGGACCGACGATCTCACGCGGAAAAGCATCGTCATCGCATTGGGTCGAACTCTCCCCCGAGAGTGCGACGACGACGATGACCCACGTGCAACCGCACATCATTTTGTTGCGGTGAGGGCACCATAGAGCCAAGGTTTTGGACGCGTCAAGTGTTACGTAATCATTTAATCCACATTCGCAACAAGTTACATGGTGAAAGTCGGTATTAGCCGGTTATGTGACTCATATTCCTAGGATTCCTAGGACTAATTCCTAGGCTTTTTTGGCCCGGTCACCTGCGTATTTTTTCTCGACCTCGCGCTTGCGGACGAGGCGGGGGTGCCGTCGCGGATTCTTGCGATCCCTGTGCTTTGGAGCGCCATTGGAACCAATCGCGCCGCTCCGTGGCGGCGCCCTTGGCAACTCCTGGACGCCTTGTTCACTGGCCCGGCATGCACGCTTCCGGCTGGTTCGGAAGGAGGTTCGACATGAGTGACGACAAGACCAACCGGGGTCCGGCCGACCGCGCCCGCATCAACGTCAACGAAGACTATGAGGTCCGCTACTGGACCAAGGAGTTGGGAGTGTCCGAAGACGCCCTGCGCGAAGCGGTCAAGCGCGTCGGTGTCATGAGCGACGATGTGCGGAGGGAGCTCGGGCGGAGGAAGAGATGACAGGGCGCGTGTTTGGACGTCTAAACGATGTCTGAATGTGGCCTCTTGAAATCCTTTCGGCACTACCTAGATTACTGCTTGCCGGTCGCTTCGGGGCCGGCCCACCGCCCGCTTTTCGGGGCGGCCTGGAGAACTCATCCCGTATTGCTTCCAAAGAGGATATGGCCATGCGAACTCTTCTCGACTATACCCCCCTCCATCGTTCCAGCATCGGCTTCGACCGCGTGTTCGACCTGCTGGAAACCGCCGCGCGCAACCAGGCGTCCGATAACTACCCGCCTTTCGACTCGATCAAGCTGGACGAGGATCGTTACCGGGTGACCATGGCGGTCGCGGGCTTCCGCGAAAGCGACCTGACCATCACGACGCAGGGCAACCTGCTGCTGGTAAGCGGTGAGCGCAAGGGCGAAGCGGAAGGCGAGTACCTGCACCGCGGCATCGCCACGCGGCCCTTCCAACGCCGCTTCGAACTCGCGGAACACGTGCACGTCACCGGCGCCCGGCTAGCTGACGGGCTGCTGTCGATCGACATGAAGCGCGAAGTACCGGAAGCCATGAAGCCACGCCAGATCCGCATCGACGCGGGCGAGGGCACGGACACGTCGGTCCGCCAGTTGATGGACCAGGCCGCCGCGTAACAGGGACAGGCCCGGACGCCTTCGCGGCGTCCGGGTCATGCGGTCAATCCGTTTTCCTGGGCGTCATGCCGATCGTGGCCAGCCATGATGCAGCGAGGTCCGGCCAGTGCGTGATGGGCTCGACGGTCGGCCTGAGTCCGAAGGCGTGGCCCCCATGCGCGTAGAGGTGCATCTCCGCGGGGACGCCCGCCTTCGTCAGGGCGGTGAAATACACCAGCGCCTGGTTGACGCCGTCGACGTGGTCGTCTTCGGCTTGCAGCACGAAAGTCGGTGGCGTGTCCTTCGACACGGGGAGGTTCGGATTCAGCGTATGAAAGTCGGTCGTGAGGTGGCCGGGATAGATCGCCAGGGCGAAGTCCGGACGGGCGCTTTCCTTGTCCACCGCGTCGATCGGCGCGTAGATGCGCTTGCGGAAATTCGTGCTCGCTTCGGCGACCAGGAACCCGCCCGCGGAGAAGCCCAGCACGCCCACCTTATGCGGATCGATCTTCCACTCGGCCGCATGGGCGCGAACGAGGCGCAGCGCGCGCTGCGTATCCGCGAGCGAGGGAAGCGACAGCGCGAGGTTATGGGGCCTGCAATCGCATCGCCAGTCGAATGGCGGGCTGGGCACCCGGTACTTCAGCAGGACGCAGGCGACGCCGCGCGGGGCGAGCCAGTCGCAGACCTCCGTGCCCTCCAGGTCCATCGCCAGGCCTTCGAAGCCGCCTCCGGGAATGACGATGACCGCCGCTCGGGTCGGGTGTGTGGTGGGCGCATAGAGCGTGATCGTCGGCTCGGCCACGTTGTCGACCCACAGCACCGTCTTTCCGCCGATGAGGCCCGTGCCCGTCTTCATTTCTTCGGGTCCGGGCACGGTGTTGGCGTGGGGTGGCGTCCCCGGCCACAGGGACACCTGCGTCCGCCCTCCATCGGGTTGCCACCTGGCCGGGGATTCAGCGGACGCGGTGCTCCATGCGAGCGCGAGACTGACGGCAAAGACGATCGGCTTCACGGTGTTCCCCTGGTGCGAATGGACGCGCCATTCTTTTCCTTGGAGCGGGGCATCGAAGTGCGCGGATCATGCCGTTCTGCGGGCGAGTCGTGGCCTCAGGCGGCGAAACCGCCATCGATCATGAGGCTCGCGCCCGTGATGTAAGCCGCTTCCGGGCCGGCGAGGTAGGCCACGAAGCTCGCGACTTCTTCCGGATGGCCATACCGACCGGTCGCCAGCATCGGAATCAACCCCGCCGCCATCGGGCCACTCGCGGGATTCATGTCGGTGTCGACCGGGCCGGGCTGCACCACGTTGACCGTGATGCCCTTGGGGCCGAGATCGCGCGCGAGGCCCTGGGTCAGCCCCTGCAACGCCGACTTGCTCATCGCATACACCGCGCCGCCGGCGAACGGCATGCGCTCGGCATTGGTGCTGCCGATGTGGATGATGCGGCCGCCTTGGCCCATGACCCGTGCCGCGGCCCGGCTCGCTATCACGGCGGCGCGAACGTTCACGGCGATCGTGCGGTCGATATCCTCCGTGGTGAAGTCCTCGATGGGCGCGACGGCGAGCACACCGGCATTGTTCACGAGGATGTCGAAACCGCCGAAACGATCCCGGGTCTGCGCGACCGCGGCTTCGATGGCCGCGTCGTTCGCGCTGTCCGCCTGGATGGCGATGGCACGGCCGCCGGCTTTTTCGATCTCGTCGACCACGGCCTGGGCTGCCGCGGCACCCTGGACGTAGGTAAGCGCGACGGATGCGCCGCCAGCCGCCAGCCGTCGCGCCACGGCCGCGCCGATCCCGCGGGAGCCGCCAAGGACGAGGGCACTCTTGCCCTGTATGGAATTCAGGTTGTTCATCGTGGGTCTCCGGTCAGTGGGAAGTTCAGTGCACTACCAATCTAGACGCCGACAGCCACAACCGGTAGTCGCGGAACGGTAGTTTCATTCCATCCATAAGGTTTAGAATCGCGGCGTGGACACCCTCAATGGCATCGCCTGTTTCATCCGCAGTGCGGAGTTGGGCAGCTTCGCTTCGGCCGCACGGGTGCTTGGCCTTACGCCCGCCGCCGTGGGCAAGAACGTGGCGCGGTTGGAGGCGGAGCTGGGGGTTCGGCTGTTGCAGCGGACGACGCGGCGCCTTGCCCTCACCGAAGCGGGCGAGGCATTCCGCCAGGAAGTGCAAGGCAGCCTGAGCCAGCTCAACCATGCGATGGCCAACGCCCGCGCCCGCACCACAGGTCCTGCCGGTGAATTGCGAGCGGCGCTGCCGAATGCCTTCGGCCGCGAATACATCGTGCCGATGCTCGAAACATTCTTGAAGTCGTTCCCAGCCATCTGTGCGGACTGGCGTTTCGACAACCGACCGGTCGACCTCATCGCCGATGGCTTCGACGTGGCGATCGGTGGCGGCTTCGACCTCCGGCCCGGCGTCGTCGCCCGTGCCCTGGCACCTGCCCATCGCATCCTCGTCGCTTCGCATGGGTACCTCGACCATGGGCCCGCCATCGCCACGCCCGGCGACCTGGCTGGCAGGAACGGCATCCTCATTCGCTCGCCGCAAACGGGCCGCGTGAGGGATTGGGTCCTGACCAACCGCTATGGTGCGGAGGCGGCCATCGAGGTGGATAGGCGAATCCTGTTCGACGACCCCGACGCCGCGTGCCATGCCGCGGCCTTGGGCATGGGTATCGCCCTGGTGGCGGTGCAGTCGGCGTTGCCCTGGTTCGAACGCGCACGGCTGAGGCGCGTGTTGCCCGACTGGTGGGTGGAAGGCGGCAATCTGTCGCTGTATTACCCGGCGCAAGCCCTGCTGCCGCAGAAGACCCGGGTGTTCATCGATCACATCGTGGACAGCTTCCGTGCGCAGGATCTTGCGCGGCGCTTCAACGCCCTGCATCCCGCCGTGCTCTGACCTGGGGAGCATCTACAGGGCAGCGACCACCGTCGCCCGCAGCGCGGGCGTACACGTCATCGCGAAGGCTCCCCATGGCGACGCGAGACAGTGGACGCGACGCTGCAGCGATGCGACACGACGGCGGCTACTCCCTTATCGAATCCCTCACCGCGCTCGCGGTCTTCGCGGTGGGCGCCGCGTGCCATGCCACGTGGACCATGCAATCGATGGCGACCCATGCGCGCGCATCGCGCCTCGTCGCCGCCACCACGATCGCGGTCAGCCTGGAAGCCCGCATGCGCGTGAACGTGCAGGGGGTACTCGCCGGACACTACGAAAGCGATGCGCTGCGCCTGTCTTGCAAAGCCGGATGCGACGCCCGTGAGATTGCGGCGGCCGACCTGTGGCTGTTCCATAAGGCGATCGGGCGCCACCTCGGCGGTGCCGCGTCGTCGCGCGTGTCTTGCCGGAACGGAAGCGCATGCACGATTTCGATCTTCTGGCTCGATCGGCCGATCCTCGACTGGTCGTTTCATCCGTGAGGGCGCGCGGATTTACCCTGGTCGAACTGGTGGTCGGTGGTGCCGTCGCGAGCATCGTGGGTGCGATCGCCCTGGCGGTGCTTTGCCGCGTCGGGTTGGGAGCGGCCCGATGGCGCATCGAGGTGCGCCGCGAAGACACGGCGTGGCTAGCCCTCGCCGTCATCGCGCGCGATCTTCGCGCGGCTCGGGAATGGCGTGGCTGCCGTGATTCCTGGACATGCCCGAGGGCCGCGCGTCGAGCCTCGAGCGCCCTCGTCGCGGGTGACGTGGCCTGGTTCGCGGACGGGGCGCTCCGGCGTTGCGAGCGAAAGGGCCCGAAACGCGAAAACACCTGGAACTGTGCCAGGTTTCTCGACGGCATCTCCACCGCGGCGTTCACGGTTGAGCTGCGCCAGGGAGGCGGCCGCGAAACGCGACGTGAGTTCACGGAAAGAGACGGCAACACAGCCGATGCGATCGACGTCACATTATGGACCCACGACAGCAAATCCTATTCACGCACGACGGAACGCCTCCCACGTGCGGACTGAGCGCGGCGCCATCCTCGTCGTGGTACTCGCCGTCCTGACGATGATGACGATCCTTGGCGCGGCCATGTCGCGATCCGCCACGGCGCGCATGCTGGCGGCACGCGATTTCCTGCGAGTGGAGACCGAAGCGCGCGAGCGGCGCGACGCACAAGCAGCGCGACGTACGGGTGGCGACGCAGGCGGCGGCCATGCGACCATCGGAAGTGGCGCGACAGACGCGTCGTTGCATTGAAAGGGGTGCCATGGATCGCAGACGATTCCTACAGGGCGCGACGATCGCCTCGGGTGTGGCGATGACCGCGACCGGCTTGGCCAAGAGCGTCGCGAAGACGCCCGCCGGCGGTTCGGGCGGCACCATCCCGCGCGTATGTTCCACCTGGGACTTCGGCGTTGCCGCGAACCAGGCGGCGTGGAAGGTGCTGTCGTCCGGCGGTCGTGCGCTGGACGCCGTCGAGCAGGGCGCGCGTGTGCCCGAGGCCGACCTGCGCAACCACAGCGTGGGCCGCGCGGGCTATCCCGATCGCGACGGCAGGGTCACGCTCGACGCCAGCATCATGGACGAGTACGGCAATTGCGGCGCGGTGGCGGCGATCGAGCACATCGCTCATCCCATCTCCGTGGCGCGTCGTGTCATGGAGCGCACGCCGCACGTGCTGCTGGTGGGCGACGGCGCACTCCAGTTCGCGCTTGAGCAAGGTTTCCCCCGCGAGGAACTGCTTACGCCCGAATCGGAAAAGGCGTGGCACGAATGGCTGAAGACGGCGAAATACAAGCCGGTGGCCAACAGCGAAGTGAAAAGCTACAACGCGGGCCCGGGCGGCACGCCGGGCGACGCCAGCAACCACGACACCATCGGCATGCTCGCCATCGACGCCAAGGGCAACCTTTCCGGTGCGTGCACCACCAGCGGCATGGCGTGGAAGCTGCACGGGCGCGTGGGCGACAGCCCGATCATCGGCGCGGGCCTCTATGTGGACAACGAAGTAGGCGGCGCCACGTCGACGGGTGTCGGCGAGGAAGTCATCCGCAACGTCGGCAGCTTCCTGGTGGTGGAACTGATGCGGCAGGGACGTTCGCCGGAGGATGCGTGCCGCGAGGCTGTCGAACGCATCCTTAGCCGCAAGCCGAACGCGAAGGATCTCCAGGTGGGCTTCCTCGCGATGGACAAGAGGGGCAACGTGGGGGCCTGGGCCATCCAGAAGGGTTTCTCGTACGCCGTGTGCGATGCGAAGAAACAGGACACCTTGATTCCCGGCAAGAGCACCTACTGACCATGGCGTTGCTCGAAATCGCGGCCAATTCGGTGGCATCCGCGTTCGCGGCGCAAGAGGGCGGCGCGGGCCGCGTGGAACTCTGCGCCTGCCTGGAAGAGGGCGGGGTCACGCCCTCGCACGGCACGATCGCACTGGCTCGCGAGGGCCTTTCGATCCCGCTGTACGTGTTGATCCGCCCGCGCGCGGGCGACTTCCTCTATGAGAACGCCGAAATCGAGGCGATGCTCGACGACATCGCGCATTGCCGCGAGCTTGGCTGCGACGGCGTGGTAGTCGGGGCGCTCACGGCGGAAGGCGAGGTGGACCGGGAAGCCTGCGGGCTGTTCCTGCGTGCGGCGGAGGGCATGGGTGTTACCTTCCATCGCGCCTTCGACCTGGTGCCGGACCGGCACGAGGCGCTCGAGGTCCTGATCGAACTCGGCTTCGAGCGTGTGCTCACTTCCGGTGGGATGCCCAGCGCCGTGTCAGGTGCGTCGGGTATCGCGCGGCTCGTTTCCCAGGCAGGCGGTCGCATCGTGGTGATGCCCGGGGCCGGCATCGAGCCCGGCAACGTCGTGGCCCTGCGCGAGGCGACGCGGGCCCGCGAGTTCCACGCGTCCGCGAAGCGCAGGCTGCCGTCGGCCATGCGCCGCGTTCCAGGCGACGCGCTCGGCATGGGCGCGGGCGAAACACGTACCGACCTCGAAACCGTCCGCGCACTGGCAACGGCCCTGGCCTGACCGGCAGGGAAAACCTGCCCTGTAGTTCTGTCATGGGCGGCCGCGTTGTCCTACGGGCAGCAACCCCGCGGGCGTGGCGGCCACGATGCGCCGGCCGGCTTCCGGCAGGACCTCATGCAATCCGGTGAGCGTGCCGAAGGCCGGCAACATGCCCACGTCGCGATCGAAGACGAAAGCAGGCAGGCGGTGCCGGCGCCAACCGTCGCGCACGGTCACGCCCGGATGCACGTGGCCGGCAAGGGTGTAGCCGCCTGCATGTGCCGTCGGATGGTGCGACAGGACGAAGGGCGGCGCGGCGACATGACCGGGACGTACATCGATGCCGAGCGAGGCCACGTCGAAATGCCTGTCGTGGTTGCCTGCGACGAGTTCCATCGCGACGCCCGCGTGCGACTCGCGCCACGTGCGAACCCTTTCCACCCAGGCGCTGCGTTCCGTCGCGGCACCGTGCACAAGGTCGCCCAGGACGACCAGACGCACAGGCGCGAACTCCGCGATGAGCGTGTCGAGGCGGACGAGATCGTCTTCGGTGTCGCCGCTCGGAACGGCGATACCCGCGCGCCGGAACACCGCGCCCTTGCCGAAATGCACGTCGGATACCAGCAGCGTGCGGCGCGCCGCCCAGTGGATCGCTCGCTGCGCATGCAACGTGAGGCGCTCGCCCGCCACTTCGATGTCGCGCGTCATCATGCGTCCGCTCCGGCTTCCAGTGTCGCCAACATGCGCTCGACGCGCGTCCTCCAGTCGTCGCCCGCGATGCCTCCCCGGAGCCGCTCCACCCAGAGGGGAAAGGCCAGGGGACTGAGCCGCTTCGTCTCGCGCCAGAGCAGCCGCGAACGCGACACCCGCAGCAGGCATGCGCGCAGCCGCGAATAGTCCAGTTGCTGGTCGAGTACTTCGCGCTCCGCCTGCCAGAGCAGCGGGTGCGCGGGGTCGTGCCGGCGCAGCACGTCGAAGAGCAGCCCGCTGGAGGCCTGCAACTGCCGGAGCGTCTTTCCGTGCGCCGGATACCCGTTGAATACCAGCCCGGCCACGCGGGCGATTTCGCGAAACTGCCTCCGCGCCAGTTCGGAAAGGTTGATGCTTGCGCGTATGTCCGCACGCAGGCCCCAGGGATGCAGCAACCGGCGCATCGTGGGCTCGTCGAGCGGCGGCATGCGCGCGGCGGTGAGCGTGAGCCCATAATCGTTCACGGCGTAGCCATAGTCGCCCGGCTGGATGCGTGCCATGCGATACGCCAGCACCGCGGCCAGTCCCTCGTGCGCAAGGCGTCCCGCGAAAGGGAACACGAACAGGTAATCGCCTTCGCGGGTGCGCGTGCGCTCGCAAAGCGTCTCGTCGATCCCAGGAATGGACGATTGTCGGCGTTGTACGTCGAGCAGCGGGCTGAGGGCGCGCATTTCCGCGGAAGCGGGGATGCTTCCCGCCAGCGCCTCGCGCAGTTCGTCCGACAGTTCCCCGGAGAGCGGCAGCCGTCCACCCATCCAGCGGGGTACACCGCCACGCCGGTTCGGTGCCGCGCGCACGTAGGCGGTCATGTCGCGCACCCGCACCAGTTCGAGGTTGCGCCCGGCGAAGAGGAAGCGGTCGCCCGGCCGCAGCCGCGAGACGAAGCTCTCTTCCACGGTGCCGAGCCTGGGGCCTTTCATGTACCGCACCTGCAGGCTTCCGTCGGACGTGATCGTGCCGATCGAGAGGCGGTGCATGCGCGCGATACGCCCGCTTTCAACGTGGTAGTGCCCGTCGGTCTCCACCAGCTTCTGGTACTCCGGATAACTGGCGAGTGCGGATCCCCCGGTGCGCAGATAAGCAAGCACGGCGTCGAAGCGCTCGCGCGGCAGGTTCGCGTAGGCGAGCGACGAGGTGATTTCGGCATAGGCATCGTCTGCGCTGAAGCCTCCCCCGAGGGCCATGGTGAGCAGGTGCTGCGCGAGCACGTCGAGGCATCCGCGCATGGGCCGGCGCGGTTCGAGGTGCCCCGCCTCGAGCGCGTGCCGGGCCGCGGCAATCTCCGCGAGTTCGAGCAAGTGCGTCGGCACGCAAAGGATGCGCGACGGCACGCCCGGCCTGTGTCCGCTGCGGCCGGCGCGTTGGAGAAGGCGCGCGATGCTCTTGGGACTGCCGACCTGGATCACGCGTTCCACGCTGGCGAAGTCCACGCCGAGGTCGAGGCTGGAGGTGGCGACCACGCAGCGCAGTGCGCCGACGCGCAAGCCTTCCTCGGCGGCGAAGCGCAGCTTCGGATCGATCGAGCCGTGATGCAATGCCAGCGTGGCCGGCGACTCCGGCCAGACCGACGACAACGCCTCGTGCCAGAGTTCGGCCTGCGAGCGCGTGTTGGCGAAGACCAGGCTGCTGCGGGCCTTCAGTACCGCATCCAGCACGCGCGGCAGCTGCGACAGGCCCAAGTGCCCGGCCCAGGGGAAGCGCTCGCCGCTCTCGGGCAACGCGCTCTCGACGATCGTCTTCTTTTTCGTGCGGGCGCCGATCAGCACGCCGTCGTTCGCGAGCGCGCGCAACGCTTCGTCGAGATTGCCGAGGGTGGCCGACAGGCCCCAGGTGCGGAGATCTGGCAGCCAGTGGCGCAGGCGCGTCAGCCCGAGTTGCAGCAACGTTCCCCGCTTGTTGCCGACGAGTTCGTGCCATTCGTCGACGACGATGCCGCGCAGGCCCGTGAAACGCTCCTTCGCGTCCGGATAGCTCAAGAGCAGGGCGAGGCTTTCCGGCGTGGTTACCAACAATTCGCACGCGCCACGCCGGAGACGGGCACGCTCGGCGCTGCCGCTGTCGCCGGTACGGCGTAGTACGCGCCAGGGAAGTTCCATCGCTTCCACCGCGGTGGCGAGGTGCTGCGCCGTATCCGTCGCCAACGAGCGAAGCGGCGTGATCCACAGGAGTTGCAGGCCCATGCGTGGCCGCAGCACGGCATCGATCAGCGGACCGCCCGCGGCGGCCAGCGTCTTTCCCGCTCCGGTAGGCGCATGGATAAGTCCGTTCCGGCCCTCATGCCACGCGCGCCACGCGGCACGCTGGAACGGTGCGGCCCGGCGTTCCTGCGCGGCGAACCACGCAAGGAGGCGCGCCTCAGCCCGACGCCAGGCGGCGGAGGTCGTCGAGCTTGTCGGCATCGTGAATGCCCAGGTCGTTGCGCCAGCGCAGGATGCGCGGAAAGCGCACCGCCACGCCGGCCTTGTGACGGCCCGAAGCCTGGATGGCCTCGAAGGCGAGTTCGAAGACGTGCGTGGGTTCCACCGAACGCACCGGCCCGAAGCGCTCGATGGTGTGCGCACGGATCCAGCGGTCGAGGCGCCCGATCTCCGCGTCGTCGAGCCCCGAATACGCCTTGGCCACGGGTACCAGCGCGTCGCCTTCCCAGACACCGAACGTGTAGTCGGTGAAGAGTCCGGAACGGCGCCCGTGGCCCGGCTGCGCATAGAGCAGCACGGCATCGATCGTGTACGGATCGACTTTCCACTTCCACCAGTCGCCGCGTTTGCGGCCCACCCGATAGGGCGATTCCAGCCGCTTCAGCATCAGGCCTTCGGTGCGCCGCTCGCGCGATTCGCCACGCACGGCGGCCAGCGCGTCCCACGCCGGCGCATCGACCGCGGGGGACAGCATCAAGGTGGGGGCATGTCCTTCCGCGAGGGCGCCCAGCATGGCACGGCGTTCGGCAAGCGGACGCTCGCGCAGGTCCTGGCCATCCAGCTCGAGGAGGTCGTACGTCATCAGGCGCACGGGTGTGTCCGCCAGCAGTTTCGGTCCGGGCTTGAGCTTGCCGATGCGCTTCTGCAAGGCAGCGAACGGCAGGGGGTGTTCTTCGTCGAGTGTCCAGGCGAGGATTTCGCCATCGAGGACACAGCCGTCCGGCAAATCGCGCGCGGCCAGTTCGATTTCCGGAAAGCGGCCGTCCAGCCGCTCCTCGCCGCGCGACCATAACAGCGCGCCGCCCGCGCGCCGCATCAGCTGCGCGCGTATCCCGTCCCACTTCCATTCGGCCAGCCAGTCGCCGACATTCCCCAGCGAGGCGACGTCCTGCTCGAGCGGCGAGGCGAGAAAGAACGGGTAAGGTCTTTCGCCCGCGTGCTCGTCCGCGCGCTCGGGACCCGCCAGGGCAAGGAACGTGTCGGCAGTGGGCTTCCAGGTGCCGCTCAGGCGATGTGCGATAAGGTCCGTCGGAAGGTTCGACCATTGCGCGAGGGCCTGCACGACCAGGCGATGCGAGACGCCCACGCGCAACGAGCCGGTGAGGAGTTTGTTGACGAGGAACACCTGCTCGCGGGGCAGCGGACGCCACCACTCGCGCAGCAGTTCGATGCGCTCCGCCGGTTCCAGCCTGCCGAGCGACGGTAACCGCGCCTCCATCCATACGTGCAGCGGCACGTCGTCGCCGTCGTCCTCCGTGCCTGGGAGCATCAGTGCGATGGTCTCGGCCAGATCACCGACGTGCTGGTAGCTGTCGTCGATCAGCCAGTCCGCATATCCGGTTTCCGCGGCGAGGGCCAGGCGCAGTTCCGTGGAGGTCGCGGTGCGCTTCAGCTTCCCGCCGCCCAGCACGTAGACCGCCCACGCCGCGTCCTCCGCCGGTGCGTCGGCGAAATACTTCGCCATCGCATCGCGCTTGGCGGATGTGGACGATGTGCGATCCAATGCTTCGAACAGGGCGGCGAAGCGGCGCATCAGTCACCTTCCTCGCTGCTGCGCGGGTCCGGCATGGCACCGCCGAGCGTGCGCAACGGGAAAGCCTCGTGGCCGGTGTCGCGCAGGTGCCGCACAAGCGCTTCGCCGTCGCCGTGCGTGACGTAGATGCGCTTCGCGCCGCAGTCGTCGACGCTGCGCAGCAGGCCTGGCCAGTCGGCGTGGTCGGACACGACGAAACCCCGGTCGTAGCCCCGGCGCCGCCGCGCGCCACGCACCTGCATCCATCCGGAGGCGAAACCGGTGGATGCCTTGCCGAAGCGGCGCATCCACGGGGAGCCTGCGGCAGAGGGAGGGGCCATGATCAGTTCACCGGCGAAATCCTTGCCGCGTGCCGACTCGTTGACCGCCACCGTCGGCAGCATGCGCACGCCCGCGTCGCGATAGACCTCGACGAGCCGCAGCATGGCGCCGTGCAGGTGCACCGTGCGGTCGGTACGCGCAGCCAGCTCCGCGAGCAGCCGCTGGGCCTTGCCCAATGCGTAACAGAACAGCACGGCCGGCACGGCGCGTTCGCGGCATTCGTCGACCCAAGCGAGGATCTCGTCCACCACCTTGCGCATCGGCGGCCAGCGATAGATGGGAAGGCCGAACGTGGATTCGGTGACGAACACGTCGCAGGGCACGGGTTCGAAAGGCGCGCAGGTCGGATCGGGATCGCGCTTGTAGTCGCCGGAGACCACCACGACCTTCCCGCGGCCTTCGATGCGTACCTGCGCCGCACCGAGGATGTGACCCGAAGGGTGGAACGACACGCTGGTTTCGCCTAACGCGAAGCGCTCGCTCCAGTCGTGCTCGTGGATGACGGAACCGGCGCCAAGGCGCTCGCGCATAAGGAGCCGACCAGCTGCGGCCACATGGTAGAGGCCGCTACCCGATCGCGCGTGATCGCCGTGCGCATGCGTGACCACGGCACGCGCCACGGGCTGCATGGGATCGATGAAGAAGTCGCCCGCGGGGCAGTACAAGCCCTCGGGGCGCGGTAGCAGCAGGTCGCCATCCATGCCGCGACGTTAGGTGGCGCCTAGTCAACGCGGCGAAAAGGCCCCGGGTCAGGCCACGAATTGCAGGCGGGCCAGTTCCGCGTAGAGGCCGCCCTCGGCCAGCAGGCTGTCATGCGTGCCCTGGGCCACGATGCGGCCGCCTTCCATCACCACGATGCGGTCGGCACGTTGCACGGTGGCGAGGCGATGGGCGATGACGAGGGTGGTGCGGCCTTTTTCCAGCCGTTCCAGGGCGTGCTGGATGGCGGCCTCCGACTGCGCGTCCAGCGCCGAGGTGGCCTCGTCTAGAAGAAGCAGCGGCGCATCGCGCAGGATGGCCCGGGCGATGGCCACGCGCTGCTTCTGTCCGCCGGACAGGCGCACGCCGCGCTCGCCGAGCGCGGCCTCGTAGCCGTCCGGCAGGGCCGAGATGAACCCGTCCGCCTCGGCGAGCCGGGCGGCCTCGCGTACTTCCTCGTCGCTGGCGTCGGCGCGGCCGAAGCGGATGTTGTCCGCCGCCGTGCCGCCAAAGATCACGGTTTCCTGCGGCACGAGTGCGATGGCCCCGCGCAGTTCGGGAAGCGCGAGGGCGCGCAGGTCGACACCGTCGAGGCGGATGGCGCCGGAAACGGGATCGTGGAAGCGCAGCAGCAGGCTGAAGACAGTGCTCTTGCCCGCGCCGGACGGACCGACCAGGGCGACGGTTTCACCCGGTGCGATCTCGAGATCGAAGGCGGACAGGGCGGCAACGTCGGGGCGCGAGGGATAGCGGAACTCGACCTGCTCGAAGCGCAGCGCACCGGTCATGGGGCGCGGAAGCGGCTCGGGCGCATCGGGCGTGCGGATCGTGGCCCGCTCGGCGAACAGTTCCCCAATGCGCTCCATGGCGCCGGCCGCACGCAGGACGTCGCCCCACATCTCCGAGAGCCCCGCCACGGAACCCGCCGCGAAAATCGCGTAGAGCACGAACTGGCTGAGCACGCCCGGCGCAAGGTCGCCGGCGATGACGTCGCGGGCGCCGGCCCAGAGCACCAGCGTGATGGCGCCGAAGATCAGCACGATGACGGCAGCGGTGAGCAGGGACCGCATGCCGATGCGGCGGCGTGCCGTGGCCAGCGCGAGGGCGATGGCCGAAGCATAGCGGCGGCTTTCGATGGGCTCACGCGCGTACGCCTTCACCGCCTGTGCGGCGTTCAGCGTTTCGTTCGCGACCGCGGCGGCGTCGGCGATGCGATCCTGGCTATGGCGCGACAGCTTCTGCACGCGCCGGCCGAACACGAGGATGGGCAACATCACGGCGGGGATCACCAGCGCGGTGAGGCCGGCGAGGCGCGGGCTGGTCCAGGCCATGGCGGCCGCGGCGCCGATCAGCATCACGGCGCTGCGCAGCGCGACGGAGATGCCCGAGCCGACCAGTGTCTGTACCACCTCGGTGTCGGTGCCCAGGCGTGACGTGAGTTCGCCGACACGGGTGCTTTCATAGAAGCCGACGTCGAGCTGGATCACGTGGTCGTAGAGCGCGGTGCGCAGGGAGGCGAGCGAGCGCTCGCCGAGCAGCGCGATGCAGTAATAGCGGGCGGCGGTGGCGATCGCCAGCACCAGGGCCACGCCGAACAGGGCCAGGAAGGTGCCATTGATGGCCGCAAGGCTGGACGCGAGGAAGCCGTGGTCGATGATGTGCCTGACGGCGACGGGCAGCACCAGCGATGCGCTCGACGAGATACCTAGGAACACGAGCCACCCGATGGCGAGGCCCTTGTGCGGCTTAAGGAATGGCCAGAGATTGCGCAGCGCGCCGATCTTGCGCGATTTTTCCCTGCGTTGCTCGCTCATGCTCACTCGGTGTTTTCCAGGCAATTCGGGAACGAATGGGGCCGGGCAGTACGGTATTCAACGGTTCAGTCGATGCGGCGGGGATGCGCGCGTCCGCGGGTGAGGTCGACGACCCGGGCTACGATGGCGTCCAGGCGGTCCAGCGGTGCGGACACGATCAGCTCGGCGCCGTCGGCCGTGAACTCCTCGCGATCCACTATCGCCTCCATCTCCCGCAAGCGCGCCGTCACGAGGGCCAGCTCGCCGAACTCGCAGCGAAGCAGCAGGTGGCCGATGGGAACGATGGGAGTCCTCGGTGCGAGACGCAGGCATTCGGCGGCGCTGCCGCCGTACGCACGGGCGAGACCGCCGGCACCCAGCTTGATGCCGCCGTACCAGCGCGTGACCAGCACCGCCACACGGTCGCAGCCCTGACCGTCGATCGCCGCGAGGATGGGACGGCCTGCCGTGCCGCCGGGCTCGCCGTCGTCGTTGAAGCGGTAGGCATCGCCGATGCGGTAGGCCCAGCAGTTGTGCGTCGCCGCCGGATCGCCGCTGGCCTCCAGCCACGCAAGCGCCGCGGCCGGCGTATCCACCGGTGCGGCCTGTGCGAGGAATCGGCTTTTCCTGATGTCCTGCTCATGCCGCCACGGGGCGGCCAGCGTGTCCAGCGGCGTGCTCAAGGTTCCAGGTCGCGCAGGTCTTGGGGAATGTCGTAGCGCGGATAGCGGGCGCGCAGTTCGTGCAGGCGCCGCAGCGCTTCCGCGTGCTCGCCGCGGCCCAGCAGACGGCGGATCTCGCCGACGCGATCGTCGGGGGACAGATCGGGTGTGGGAGCCGAACGCAAGGCCTGCGGCGCAGCGGCGGTTCGCAGTTTCTTGCTGGCGCGCTCGATGGGCTTTGCCGGTGCGTATGCCTCCGTGCGTGCCACGTCGGCATCCGCGACGCCGGGCGCGAGCAACGGCGCTTGCACTGGCGCGGGCGCGGGCACGGCGGGGGGTGCCGAGGGTGCGGCCGCCGGCTCTGGTGACGGTGCAGGCATCCTCTCCTGGATAGCTACCGGCACGTCTTTGGACTCCGGCCTGCTGTCGCGCAACTCCCAGCCCACGCCGACCGCCAGCACCAGCACGGCGGCGGAGGCGAGCGCGACCGGCCAGCGCGGGCGGCGACGCGGCGGGATGGCCCGCATGGCCTGCGCGAGCACGGCGGCGTCCAGCGTCGCACCGGGCTCGTCCTTGGGCAGGCGCGCGTAAAGTGCCGCGAGCTCGCGCTCCTCGGGCAGATCGTCGTGGCCTGGCGGTGGCGTGCTGGGATTCATGTCATTCGGCCACGAGTTCTCGGATGCGCGCCATGGCGTAACGCAGGCGCGATTTTGCGGTTTCCTTGCCTACGCCGGTCACGGCGGCGATGTCCTCAAGGGAAAGTTCGTTCTCCATGCGCAGCACGAAAGCGGTGCGCTGCTCGTCGGGAAGCGACTCGATGGCGCGCTGCATGCGGCGGCGCACCTCGAAGTCCGACAACGCATGTTCCGGTTGTTCCCGTTCGGGCGCGGCCTGTGCCGCGAACACGGCCTCGGTTTCCGCGGCACCGGCCTGCGGCCGCTGCCGGCGGAACGAGTCGATGGCCAGGTTGTGCGCGATCTGCAGCAACCATGTGCCGAACTTCGCATCCGCGCGATAGCGCTCCCTTGCGGCGATCACGCGGCTCCAGGTTTCCTGGAACAACTCGTCCGCCGTCGTACGGTCCTTCACCATCTTCATCAGGAAACGGTAAAGCGGCCCCTTGTGCCGGGCATACAGCTCGGCGAAGGCGGCCGCGTTCCCGCCTGCCCAGGCGAGCATCAAACCGCCATCGTCGGCCAGGGGAGCGTCCATGGCCGGGGAGGTTACGGCATCGGAGGCTTCGGCGTCTGCATGGCATCGGCCATGTCCGCCAGCTTGACCAGGCCGGCGCGATAGCCGCCTTCGTCCTTGCCTAGCGCACCGCGCGCGAGCGCAGCCACTTTGTCGTAACCGAATCCGTCCGCGTACTTGCCGCCGCGCAGGTTCTCGGCGAAGGCGGCAACGGCTGCCGCGAAGCGCAGGCGCTCGCTGGCTTCCGGTGTCGCCTCGGCATTGATGGTCCGCTCGATCAACCGGCTCGCGCCGCCTTCCGGCGCTTTGTAGCGCAGCCGCAGGAAGGCAAGCTCACGCGTGCCGTTCGTCTCGGGCGTGTTGCCGTAACGCAGCGGATCGATGCGTGCGCCGCCGGCGCCTTTCAGCGTGATCTCGTACAGCGCCGTGACGTTCGCGCCCGCGCCGACGTCACCCGCGTCCACCGAGTCGTTGTTGAAATCCTCGCGGGCCAGCACGCGTTTTTCGTAACCGATCAGGCGATATTCGGCGACCACGGCGGGATTGAACTCCACCTGCACTTTCACGTCCTTCGCGATCGTCATGAGGGTGGCGGACATTTCGTCCACAAGCACGCGGCGGCCTTCGTCGAGGCTGTCGATGTAGTGGTGGCTGCCGTTGCCCGCGTCGGCCAGCTCCACCGCCATCGCGTCGTTGTAATTGCCTTCGCCGAAGCCGAGCGTGGTGAGGGCGACGCCGCTCCTGCGCTTTTCGGCGATGAAATCCTTCAGCGCGTCGATGCCTATGGTGCCGACGTTGAAGTCGCCATCGGTCGCGAGGATCACCCGGTTCACACCTCCTTTGATGAACCCTTTGGCCGCCTGTGCGTAAGCGAGGTCGATGCCGGCGGCGCCGTTCGTCGATCCACCCGCGCCGAGCGCATCGATGGCCGCGACGATTTTCGCGTGCTGGTCGCCAGGCGTGGACGGCAGCGCCACGCACGTGGAACCGGCATAGGTGACCAGGGAAATGCGATCCTGCGCCCGGAGTTTCGGCACGATCTGCCTGAGCGACGCCTTCAGCAGCGGCAGCTTGTCCGTCTCGTTCATCGATCCCGAGACATCGACGAGGAAGACAAGATTGGCGGCGGGGATGTCATGGGCAGGCACGTCGTATCCCTGCACACCCACGAGCAGCAGGCGGCGTTGCGCATTCCAGGGCGCGGGCGCCAGTTCCGTGGTGACGCTGAAGGGCGGCTCCCTGGTTGCCGGTGGTGCGTACCCGTAGTCGAAGTAGTTGATGAATTCTTCCGTTCGCACGGCATCCGCGGGAGGCAGGCGGCCTTCCTGAAGCATCCTGCGTACGTTCGTGTACGAACCGGTGTCGACGTCCAGTCCGAAGGTGGATACCGGCTCGCTGGCAGCCAGCCGGACCGGATTGGCGTCGCGGTGCGCGTAGTTTTCGCGGTCGACGGGAGGGGCCATCGCGGCATCCGCGATCCCCACGAAGGTTTTGGCCTGCGGAACGGGAGCGCCGCCGGGTGCGAGCAAGGGTGTCGCGACGGCTTCGATTATCCGCGCGGGCGCGGCTGTCGGCATCGGCGCCGGCATCGCGCGGCCGGTCATCGGACGGACCCCGATCTGCCCGGGCGGGCAGTCGGCGGTATCCACGGGAACAGGCATGGGCATGGGCTCGCGGGCATCGGCACCAGCGGCAGCGAGCGCTCCCGCGGTGGTGGCCACGACGGCGAAGAAGAGGGTTAGGGCGGAACGGAGCGCATTCATCGTGCACGACCTCGTGGGGGACATGACGGTGAAACGCAGGAAAAGGCGAAAAGGGGTTAACCGGTATAGCGCGAACCATCCATGCGTATGGCGTTCGCACGGACGTCGTCCTGGCTGGCCACCCGGTTGCGGCCTGCCTGCTTCGCACGGTAGAGCGCGCGATCGGCCGCGTTGAGCAGATCGAGCGGGCCGCTTTCCGAACTCGCGTTGGCGGCCGCCACGCCGATGCTGACGGTCACGACGCCGAACGAGCTGAGCGGATGCACGATGGACAGCGACTGGACCTCCTTGCGCAGGCCTTCTGCGAGCGCGAGTGCGTCAGGCAGGGTGGTGCCGGGCGCCACGACGGCGAATTCCTCGCCGCCGAAACGGGCGATGAAGTCGCCGGCACGCAGTCCCCGCCGCAGCAGTGCCGAGGCAAGCGTGCGCAGGCATTCGTCGCCCGCGAGATGGCCGTAGCGGTCGTTGAATTCCTTGAAGTGGTCGACGTCGAGCATGAGCAGGGCAATCGGTTCCTGCTGCCCTGGCCGGTGCCATTCGCGCAGCAGGCGCTCGTCGAGCGCGCGCCGGTTGGCCAGGCCGGTGAGGCTGTCGACGAAGACGAGCCCTTGCAGTTCGTCGCGGCTGCGAACGAGGCGGAATTCCTCCTCGACCAGGTCCACCTGGGCCAGTGTGCCGCGCAGCCCGATGCCGATGACCGCCGCGATGGCGCCGCAGATACCGAGGAGCGGGTACCCGGGAATCACCATCAGCCCGAAGCCAAGCACACTCATGGCGAGGAACGTGGGACTGGCGCTCTGGACAAAGCGCACCAGGTACACCGGGGCATGCCAGTAGCGCTGCGGCATGCGCGTGGCGGCGGCGAGGAAGAGCGCGAGGAAGGGGAGGTCGAGCAGCACGTCCCACGGCGACGTGCCGAATTCGGGATGGCCGGCCAGTGCGACATGGTGGTTGTAGAAGTAACCGGAGATCGCGTAAGTGACGAAGAAGGCGGAGACGCCGCGGAAGTAGAAGTGGTCGTCCGGCCGGTCGGTGGCCACGTAGCGCAGGAGGGCAGCCACGGCGAGACACGAGTTCTCGAAGTCGAGCATGTATGCGACGTCCACCGCCGCCTGCGTGCCGACCGCACCCTCCAGGGACACGATGGAGAACGTGCGGATGTAGAAAAGCACGCCGAGCAGCGTCGCCAGGACCAGGTCGATGGCCATCGCCGTTTTCTTCCGCGCCGCCACGGGCGCGGACGAGACGGATACGAGGACCGGCAGCACGTACAGGATGTAGAAGAACATGCTGTCGCCGGGGGCCGGGTTCGAGTTTTCCAGCACGTAGTTCTGTCGGGCGGAAAGCGACATGCCCACCGTCCACAGGGCCAGGCTGGCTAACAGTAGCCACCACCGGCGGTCCCTGGGCGGGCCTTCCCGATGCCAGGCGACCAGCACGCTGGCCATGGCCAGGGCGGCCACGGAGAAGAAGAACGTATAGGAGATGGCCATGCCTGCGGCAGGCAAGAGCACGAGCGCCGCCGCGTGGGCCGCGATGATGGTTGCCGCGATGATCGGATATTTCATGGCGAGCCTCCCGCCACCTGCAACACAATAGTCATATCGGCCGGGCGGACGGGAAATTTAGAGCCATGGAGCGATGTTACGGGCGGATCTGCCGCCCAGGTGTTAAGTCGTTCCCAGGAAACCATGGTGCAGCGTGTCAAAGCGATTGAGTGATCCAAGAACGTATCTTTGCGAATGGGTAACGTCACCTGTTCCCGTTTGTCGGCTTGGATTCACCGGCGCCGGATCGCAGGATGTGCGATCCAGCCGCGTGGGCTTCGAGCTCGCCCGGGACTGACCGTTCCAGCCAGGGAGCTCCTCATGCAAGCCCTCGTCGACACATCCATGGCGCCCGGCGCCGCCTGTGCCAATGCCAGCCTCCTCTCGCTCGCCGAACGGTACGACGCCGTGCGGGCACGTACCGAGGCACTCGTGGCATCGCTCGGACCGGAAGACATGGTCGTGCAGTCGATGCCCGATGCCAGTCCGGCCAAGTGGCATCTGGCCCACACCACGTGGTTCTTCGAGACCTTCCTGCTGGGGCCGAACCTCCCCGGCTACGAAGTTTTCGACGCCGACTTCGGCTACCTGTTCAACTCCTACTACGAAGCGGTCGGACCGCGCCATCCGCGGCCGCTGCGCGGCCTGCTCACGCGTCCGGCCATCCCGCACGTGCTGGCCTACCGCCATCATGTGGACCGGCATATGCGCACGTTCTTCGGGAGCGAGCTTTCGCCGGAACTGGAAGCGCTCATGCGCCTCGGATTCGCGCACGAGGAACAGCACCAGGAACTGCTGGTGATGGACGTGCAGCACTTGTTCGCGCAATCGCCGTTGAAACCGGCCTTCGATCCGGCGTGGAAGGCGCCCGAGGCTGGCCCCTCCGGACGCTTCCGTTCCGTAACGGGTGGCCCTGTCCGCGTCGGGGCGCGGGACGAAGCGTTCGCCTTCGACAATGAGGGCCCCGCGCACACGGTCTGGCTGGAACCGTTCGAAATCGCCGACCGGCTGGTCACCAACGGGCAGTGGCTCGCCTTCATGGCGCTGGGCGGATATCGCCGGGCAGACCTGTGGCTGTCGGACGGCTGGGCACAGTGCCAGGCCGAAGGCTGGGAGGCGCCGCTCTACTGGCAGCACGACGGCCAGGCCTGGTCGCACATGACGCCGGGTGGCTGGCGGCCCGTGGACCCCGACGCGCCGGTGACCCATGTCAGCTACTACGAGGCCGAGGCATTCGCGCGCTGGGCGGGGGCGCGCCTGCCCACGGAGGCCGAATGGGAGCACGCCGTGCGCACCCGCGCGGACCTGGACCAGGTCGACGATGTGGCCTGGCAATGGACCTCCAGCGCCTATGCGCCGTATCCGGGATTTCGTGCGGCGGACGACGCCGTGGGCGAATACAACGGTAAGTTCATGAGCGGGCAGATGGTGCTGCGTGGTGGCGCCAGCGTTACGCCGCCGGGCCATTCGCGCGTCTCGTACCGCAACTTCTACCGGCATGGGCAGCGCTGGATGTTCAGCGGCGTCCGTCTCGCCCGCGATCCCGGAAGCTCACCCGATCGGGAGCGCCTGACCTTCCTGCGCGACACGCTGGCCGGGCTCTCGTCGTCGCCCAAGGCGTTCTCCCCGAAGTATTTCTACGACGGCAAGGGCTCGGAGTTGTTCGAAGCCATCTGCGTGACGCCCGAGTACTATCCGACCCGCACGGAGACGGCACTTCTTCGCGACATCGCACCGGTGCTCGCCGAGTCGATACCGAAAGACGCAGTGCTGCTGGAACTGGGCAGTGGTGCGAGCGACAAGACCCGCGTGCTGCTCGACGCGGCACCCTGGATCTCCGCCTATGTGCCGGTGGACATCAGCGCCGACGCGCTCGACGGTGCCGTGGCAAGATTGCGCGAGGCGTACCCGGCGCTGGCCGTACAGCCGGTGGTGGGCGATTTCACGCAGGGCATCGAGGTACCGCACGCCGTCGCCGGCCGCCCGCTGGTCGCATTCTTCCCTGGTTCCACCATCGGCAATTTCACGCCGGACGAAGCGGTGGCGTTGTTGCGTTCGGTGCGCCAACGGCTCGGTGCCGATGCACACTTCATCGTCGGCGCCGACCAGGTGAAAGACCTCGACGTGCTGCTGGCCGCCTATGACGATGCGGCAGGCGTGACCGCGGCGTTCAACCGCAATGTGCTGGTCCGCATCAACCGGGAACTCGGTGGCGACTTCGATCCGGAATCGTTCGAGCATCGCGCGCTTTGGAACCCGGCTTTCGAACGCATCGAGATGCATCTCGTGAGTCGCGAGGCACAAAGCGTCACGGTGGCCGGGCAGGCGTTCGCGTTCGCGGCCGGCGAATCCATCCACACCGAGAACTCGCACAAGTTCACGCCGGCCTCCCTTGCGCGCCTGGCGGCGGCTGGCGGATGGGGGGTCGAGCGCTCTTGGATCTCGCCGGACCCGGCTTTCGGTGTGTTCGTGCTGAAGGCGGTGTGAGCAGTCAGGTCGCATCGTCGACGGTCATGAAGCCGTCCGCCGAAACGCTCACGACGGCACGACGGTGCGCCTGAACCCTCATGGCATCCTCCGTGGATGCCCCGATGGCCGCAGCGGTCTGCGCGACACCGACCGGCTTGTTTCCGCGGCGTTTCTGCTTGCCGGCGAAACGCGCGTGGTTGTATTTGGACCAGGCGGAGAACACCGCGGCACAGACGATGGCCACGATCAGGATGGCATTGATATCGCCGCCGTTGTCGACGAGGTCGAACACGCGCAATTGCACCCACGCGCTGCGTATCCCGAAAGCCCACGCCGCCAGCGTCAGCAGCGGCAGCCAGAGGAAGGCCCAGAAGAGCCATGCGAAAACGGTGAGGGTGGCGAACGCGGCCCGCTGTGCGTGCGACTGGCGCTCGGGCCGCTGGATGATGATGGCTTCGGCTTTCATCGCAGTCCCCGGTCCGGGCTGACCCAGATGGCGCGCGTGCCGCGACGCTTCATGAGCGCCTTGGGAAACGCCACCACGGACGTCGCCGTGTTGAGGATCCAGTACACCAGCGGGTACCAGATCATCCAGTAGTAGTTGCGGCCGATGCGTGTTTCATACCGGCGGTCGATCAGCAGGCTGATGAGGAACTGCGACAGGCAGATGGCCCCGAGGACCACCCCGTGCCATTGCGGCAGAAGTGTCTCGACGTACAGCGCGGGTGGCAGGGGCATGAACCGCCCGAGCACCCAGAGCAGGATGATCGCCGCCATCGTGTAGGACCACATCAGGCTCGTGATGTACTCGATCGCCACCGGCCACATGCGCCGCTGGCGCCACTTGAGCAGGCGCCGGGTGTATCGCAGCAATACTTCGGAGCCACCCTGGGCCCAACGCAGGCGCTGTTTCCAGAGGCCGCGGAAGGTTTCGGGCATGAGGATCCAGCAAAGCGCGTTGGGTTCGTAGCGGATTTCCCAATGGCGCATCTGCAGCCGCCAGCTGACGTCGATGTCCTCGGTCACCATGTCGGTGTTCCAGTAGCCGACGTCGTGGAGCGCACTCTTGCGGAAACAGGCGATCACGCCGGAAACGGTGAAGATCCGTCCATAAATGCGCTGGGCACGCTTGATCAGGCCGATGATCGACGAGAACTCGCCGACCTGCACTTTCCCCAGGAGGGTCGAGCGATTGCGAATACGCGGGTTGCCCGTGACCGCCGCGACGCGCGGACTGTCGAGCATGTGCATCATCATCCAGTGCGTGGCGTAGTCGTCGAGTAGCGCGTCGCCGTCCACGCACACGAGGAAGTCGGCGCGCGAAGCGAGCGCGGCCGCGCGAAGGCCCATGGCCTTGCCCTGGTTGCTCGACATGTGGATGACGCGCAGTGCCGGGTACTGGGCCATCAGCTGGTCGAGCTGCGCGCCTGTATCGTCGGTGGAGCCGTCGTTGATCGCGATGATCTCGAAGTTCGGATACTGCTGCGATGCGAGATGGGCGATGGTTTCGCGGACCTGTTCCCCCTCGTTGTGGCAAGGCACCACGAGGCTGACCATCGGGTACTCCGGCAGCGGCTTGGGCCGCACGCGCGGTGGTTCCCTGCGCTCCCAGCGCAGGAAGTAGATGACGCCGCCACTCATCCAGAAAAGCGACATCACCAGCGGGTAATAGAAAGCGAATTCGAGCAATGCCCGGAGGATGCCGCCATTCATCGCGTCGGCTCCGCATAGGGGTAGTCGGAGGAGGAAATGGCCGGACGGATGACTTCGAGCGACGGCCGGTCGTTGAGGAAGTCGTCGGGGTAGTAGCCGATATGACGCGCACCCAAGGCCTGCACGGCGCGCATCCGGGCAGCGATGTCGCGCGCGCGGATCGGTCGGTGCGAACGCCAGTCCTGCGTGGCGAACTCGAACAGGGTCTTGTCCATCGCGCCGGGCGTTGTCTTCACGGCGGTCACGAGCCTGCGATACCAGTCCAGCCGGTCGGATTGTCCATCGAGCTGCGGCATGGCCATCACCGCGGTCATGTCATAGGCGCGATTGAAGGCGGGGAGGCTCTGTGCGAACCACGCTTCGGCACCGGGCTCGGTGATCGGCCGGGTGTAGATGTTGCGCGCGGTGCGCAGCTGCGGACGCCACAGCTTCATGCGGGCCGTCAGTTCCTGCGTGAAGTCGATGAGCGCCTGGGTATTCTGGGCCGGCGTGTTCCTGGCCCATGGACCGAGGTTGTCCGTATCGCGCAGGTAGGCGTCGTCGGAAAACAGCACGCCGGCCTCCGCGGCATGCATCGCGAGATCTTCGTAGACGTCGCCGATGAGTGCGCGCACCTTCGGGTCGTACGGCGCGAGGCGATAGTGGTCTCCGCCGGGCTTCGGCTCGCCGGCGAGCGTGGGCAGCGACTGGCCGGGGAAGCGGAACGCCAGTACCGGCATCCATGCAAAGACGCGAACGCCGCCACGTGTGCGCAACTGCCACGAGACCCGCGAGAACAGGTCGGCACGCACGGGCAGGTGGCGGTTGGGGAAATACACCGCATCGGCGACGCCGTCGCCGTCCGGATCGGAGTATGCCTGCAGCCAGACGTCGGTCGGATTCATGCGCTTGATCCGATCCAGCAGCTTGGAAAGGTTGCGGTCCTGCTGTGCCGGATCGGGGTCGTAAACGTAATCGAGGTCGACCTGGACCACGCGCGCGGGGTCGATCCGGGCTTGGTGACGAATAAGCCAGCCGAGGCGATTGGCGGTGACGTTGTCGCTTACCAGCAAGCGCGGCACGGTCCGCCCCGGTTCCAGGCCGGGATTGTCGTCGCCGAGACTGAACGTGACGGTCATGCCCACGTCCGCGGCCACGTCGCGGCCGATCCGGGTGTACTCGCCGTAGGGCCAGGCGAGCGCGCGGGGACGCACGCCGATGTGCTGCTCGATTTCCCGGGCACTATGGTCGAGGTCGTTGCGGAGGCGCGCGCGGTATTCGTCGACGGTTTCGTACCGATGCCCGGCTTCGTCGTAGCTCAGGGATGCTGCCGTCGGCAACAGGTTGCCCTGGGGATTCGCATCATGTCCCTCGTGCATGGCCCACGAATGCGAGGCGAATTCCACCAGCCCGGAGGTGTGCATTTCCGCCACCTGGTCCCAGGTGAGGAAGCAGGAGCGATCGCATTCGCTGCCGTTGTACGGCATGTGCTTGCCGTCGGGCATGTCCATCCACGAACCGACCAGCGCCTGCACGGCGGGATAGCCGTAGGCGCGCAACAACGGATAAACCCGCGTGTAGAAGCTCTTGAGCCCGTCGTCGAAGGTGAGCAGCACGGCATCCTGCGGCAGGGGCGGGCCGCCGTGGGTTGCCTGCACGACCTGTTCGAGGCTCACGACGTGGTAGCCGTTCGCCTTGAGCCAATCGAAGTGGGAAATCAGGTGGTCTGTGCTTATGGCGTCCGGATCGCGGTCGGCGTTCAGGCCGACGTCGTCGCGCACGTCGTGGTAGGCGAGCACGATCAGGGCCGGCCGCACGGCGGCGACCGGCTGCGCGAACGCGGGAAGCGCGAGCCCGAACAGGGCAAGCAGGATCAACAGCGGGCGCATGGCTCTCATTCTCCCCAGTGCAGCGTCAGGTCGAGAACGACGCGATGCTCGCGCCGTCCGTCGTAAGGCTGGTTGTGCCAGCCGATGCCCCAGCCGACGTTGAAGCCGGGGCCCGTCTGGATCACTTGTCCGTAGCGGACGCTGGCCATCCAATCGGTGGCGTAGCCGCGTTCCGCGTACTGGCCCAGCGCGACGTCGATGCGCTGGGTGACGCTGCGGTCGTAGAACTGACCCAGCAGGTTTTGCAGGCGCCCGGTGAGGGCGTAGCTGCGATCGCGGCGGGGATTGAAATAGGGGCGGTCGGATTGCGTGTTCGTCGAGCCGCCGATTTCCACGCCACCGTCGAGCGAAAGGTTCGGCGCGGTGTGGAGGCGCTGGACGATCGCCGCCAGCCACCCGGTGCGCCGGTTGCCGTCGCTGAAGAGGTCGCGCGAAAGGCCGACGCGTGCCTGGGTCAGTTCGCTTGCGCGCCAGGTCACCGCGGTATCGAACGTCTTCGCGGAGATGCCGTAGTACTGCGCGCGCAGCGGCGTATCGTCGCCCGCCGTGCTGTAGTCGACAGCCCAGGACCAGTGATCGGACAGGGACCAGTTGAAGCCACCTTCGATCGCCGTCTTGCCGACATACCGATCCGTCGAGGGCAGGGCCTGCACATAGGCTTCGAAACCGTAGGCATAGCCACGGACGCCGACGCCGGCCCGGCTGCGGCGCACGTCGCCTTCCGGCAGGTCGGCGGTGGAATAGCGTCCGAGCGCGACGATGCGCCAGTGGTTGTCGATCAGCGGGCTGGCGATCGTGGCCTGGGTCGTGGCGTCGCGGTCGCCGAAGTCGGGGCTGGAGCCTTTGCCATGCTCGCTGTCGATGTCGAACTGCCAGCCGCGTTCGCGCTGCCACGATTCCCGCGCGCGATCGACCCGCTGGTTACGGCCGGCAAGCGCATGGGCCGTGTCCAGGTCGACGTCGACGGCGGCGTAATCGTTGAGCACCCGTGCCGTGTTGGTCTTGCCGATATATGCGCCTGCTTCGCGCGGGTCGAGGGTGAGGGCGATGTCGAAATCGTCCCGTGCGCGCCGCGGCCACCCGCGGGCCAATTCCACCATGCCGAGTTCGCTGCGCAACTGCGCATTCGCGGGCGCTTCGCGATTCATCGGCTCCAGCCGCGCATAGGCATCGGCGTGCATCTCGACGTAGTCGCGCACGGCGGCGGCATTCAGGTCGGCATCGAGTTTGCGCTGGTTCTGGATGGCCACGGCGCTGCCGCGCGCGCGCAGCCACTGCGGTTCCTTCGCGGCAAGCTCGTCGATGGTCTGGAACGCCTTTCGCGTCTGCCCGGATTCGAGGTAGGCGTACATGAGGCCGATGCGCGGTTCGCTTTCCGTGCGGTCGTAGGGGCCGGGGTCCTTCGCGATGCTGTCTTCGTAGAGCGTCACCGCCTCGGCGGGACGGCGTTTCACCAGCAACGCGTCCGCGGCGGTCCGCTCGACGTACGGGGGCAGCGTCAACCCTTGCGCGCGGAACGCGTCGTAGCGGGCAACGGCATCGTCCACGTGGCCGGCACGCGCCAGGGCGACAAGCAGGTCGAAGCCGGCGCGCTGGCGCAGATCGGCGGGCAGTGACGGATCGTCGGCAACGCGGCGGGCGTCCTCCACGGACTTGTCGGCTTCCACGTAGGGGTGGAACGGGTCCGCCGGCTCACCATCGGCCCAGCGGATTTCCTTGGCGACACGATCCGCCCGCAGGCGATACATTTCGGCCACCGACGGGGAGGGCTGCAGCGAGGCCGCCAATTCCCCGGCGCGCGTGCTGGCGCCCAATTCCGTCAACAAAGTGACGTTCAGCGCCTGCGCCTCCCGGTCGTCAGGCCACCGGGCAAGTACGGCCTGGCAATGTGCGAGCGCGTCCACGCGCTGGCCCTCGTCGCGTTCGTGACGCGCCTTGGCCATCAGGGCATCGCGCTCCGCGGCAGGCGCGGCCCCCACCGCGATGGGGCCGTGAAGCACCAGCGCCAGGGCGAGGCACAGGCGTGCCCCAGGCACCCGCGCAGCGCGCGGATGTGTCGTCGAATTCAGTCTCATCCTGCCAACCAGCGTCCTGTCGGCCGTCCGGGGAAGCTCCGGCGGCGGTGAAGAAAAGGTGCCGCGACATCCCGATGTTGGCGACCCAGCCCACCATTGTCGCCGCAAACAACGTGCCAATGGCACCCATTCCGGCAGCGGATGACGCTTCCATCGGGCCTATGCCGAAAGTTATACGCCGTCGTTCCGGCAGAGAATGCTCAGTGGTTCACCGAAGCCTGCAGGGCCGCCGCCAGTCCGGCATCGCCGCTGAGGACGTCCTTCCACGCCAGCGAAACGCCGTTGCGCTTGCCCTTGGCGACGAGTTTCAGGCCTTCAGGATCGATGGTGAGCGTGTACGCCTGGCCGTCCACGTTCAGTTCGCGCTTGATCGGTTTGTCGAGAGGGGTCATGGGGAGGGTTCCAGGATGGAGGCAGGGGCAAGCATGCCCGGGAGGGTGTGGCTGCGTGGTGTAGTGGTCTGGTCCAAAAAGGGAATTAAGGGTAATATGGCCCTTAAGCCCTCTACAGGATCGTCCCATGGCCCTGACCCTCAAGCTCGACGCTCTTGAGAACCTTCCGCAGACTTCGGCTTCCGACGTAAAGAAGCTGGGCTGGCGCGGCGTGATGCGTACCATCGGCCGGAAGGGGAAGGTAGTGGTGACCAACCACAGCGAGCCGGAAGCGGTGATTCTTTCGGCCGAAGAGTACGGCCTTATCCTGCGTGCCCTGAGCGATGCGGACGCGCAACAGGAATCGGCCCTGGAGGTACTTCGCCGCCGTTTCGACGAGCGTCTCGCCTCGCTGCAGGCGGAAGACGCGAGCGCCCGCCTGCGCGCCCTGATGCAGGGCCCGACCACCCTGGGCGGTAAGGTCAAGGCCGGGGAGACCCATTGAAGGGACGACCGGTCCTCTATGTCCTGGCGGGCGTCAACGGCGCGGGCAAGAGTTCTGTCGGCGGTCATCGCCTGCGTCAGGCGGGCATGGACTGGTTCAATCCCGATACGTTCGCGCGCGAACTCATGAGCGAGGTCGGCTGCGGCCAGGCCGACGCAAACATTGCGGCATGGCAGGAAGGCATGCGCCGTCTCGACGAGGCGATGGAGCACCGCACGGCTTATGCTTTCGAAACCACGTTAGGTGGTCGCACCGTGCCGTCGAAGATCGCCGAAGCAGCGCGTACGCACGACGTACTCATGTGGTTCTGCGGGCTCGCGTCGCCGGAGCAACATATTGCGCGGGTCAAGGCGCGGGTAGCGGCCGGAGGCCACGACATCCCCGAAGCGAAGATTCGCGAGCGCTATGGCTCGGCTCTCGAGAACCTGGTGGCGCTGATGCCGTCGATCGCGATGCTGCAGGTGTACGACAACAGCGTGGACGTCGCGCCCGGCGAGGCCATTCCCGATCCTCGCCTCGTCGCCGAGATGGCCGCCGGCGAATTGAAATGGCCCTTGGACGTCGCCGCACTGGAGCGAACGCCGGAATGGGCGAAGCCCGTGCTCGCCGCGGCGCTGTCGGCATAACCGCCAGGCGGTTCCGGCAAGAATCAAAAAAAAGGGCTCGGCCAGAGGCCGAACCCTTTTGAAAGATGGTGGAGCGGAGGAGGATCGAACTCCCGACCTTCGCATTGCGAACGCGACGCTCTCCCAGCTGAGCTACCGCCCCACGAAGCGCGAACTATATCAGCGATCCCGGCGACTGCCAACATCCGTCCGGGGCGTTCCCGGGCCCGGGAAGCCGATGGGTTTGCTGTCTCGGCCCATCGGGTTCCCGGAATATTGCCGCCGCTGAAACCCACGATAGCGACGGTTATCGGGTTGCACATGACCTGCGTCAATTCGGTGGATAACGAAGCCGTCTACGTTGTATGGGTAGACCACGCCGGATCGGTGGGTCGAATCATGGAGCAGGTATGGTGATCGAGATAGCGGTGCTCCGGGAGACCAGGCCCGGAGAGAAGCGCGTTGCCACGGTACCAGCGGTCGCTGCACGTCTTGCACGGCTGGGCGCATCGGTCACCTTGGAACGTAACGCGGGTAATAGCGCGACATTCCTGGATCAGTCCTTCGAGGGCGTGGCGTTCGCGGACACGGCGCCGGCGCTGGTGGCAAATGCCGACATCGTGCTGGCCGTACAGCCGCCTTCGGTCGACGTGATCGCCGCCATGAAGCCAGGGGCGGTGCTGGTCTCGTTCCTTTACGGCGCCGAGAACCCGTCCCTTGTCGCTGCCTTGCGCGACCGCAAGATCACGGCCTTCGCGATGGAGCGCATCCCGCGCATCAGCCGGGCGCAGGCCATGGATGCCTTGTCGAGCCAGGCTGCGCTGGCAGGCTACTACGCGCCGCTTTTGGGAGCCGTGCATATGCCGCGCATCCTGCCGATGATGACGACCGCCGTGGGTTCGCTGCGCGCCGCCACCGTCCTGGTGATGGGATTGGGCGTCGCCGGTCTCTCGGCGCTGGCCACCGCGCATCGGCTGGGCGCCATCACCGAAGGCTACGACGTGCGGCCCGAGACGGCTGAACAGGCCCGATCGCTCGGCGCGAAGTTTGTCGATACCGGCGTGGACGCCCGCGGCGAAGGTGGCTACGCGCGCGAACTGACGGCGGAAGAACAGGCCAAAGTGCGCGAGGTCGTTTCGCGGCACATCGCCCAGGCCGACATGATCGTCACCACGGCGGCGGTGCCGGGTCGGCGCGCGCCGATCCTCATCACGGCGGAGCAGATCGCCGCCATGAAGCCGGGCGCGGTCATCGTCGACCTCGGTGCCGAAAGCGGAGGCAACTGCGAAGGCACGCGACCGGGAGAAACGGTCACGGTGGGCCCCGTGACGATCCTGGGGCCACTCAACGTCCCTTCGGCGCTCGCGCAGCATGCGAGTGAGCTCTACGCAAAGAATGTCCTCAACCTGGTCATGTCGTTCGTAAAGAGCGGAGCGATCGCCCTCGACTTCGACGATGAGGTGATTGCCGGGACCGTCCTCACCCACGCCGGAGAAATCCGCGATGCAGGAGTAAGAAAGACGATGGAGAACGCGGATACGGTCCTGGCGGAGACGGCGAAATGACCATGGACACCACGATGACCTGGCTTATCGCGCTCTACATTTTCATGCTGGCTGCCTTCACGGGCTATGAAGTGATCAGTCGGGTGCCTTCGATCCTTCATACGCCACTCATGTCCGGATCGAACTTCATCCACGGCATTGTCGTGGTCGGCGCGTTGCACGCGCTTCTCAACGCGACGACGCCTTTCGCCCAGGCCGTGGGCTTCGTCGGCGTCGCGCTCGGTGCCGCCAACGCAGGCGGCGGCTACGTGGTGACGGACCGCATGCTCGCGATGTTCAAGTCCAGCGGCAAAGGGAAGAACTGAACATGCTGATCCAGCACATCCTCGGCCTCAGCGGCCTGGTCGCCGCGTGCCTGTTCATCTTCGGTCTCAAACGCATGTCGTCACCGGTGACCGCGCTGTCGGGCATCGTCGTGGCGGGCATCGGTATGGTCGTCGCCGTGGCGGCCAGCTTCCTGGTGGTGTTCGACCTGCCTGCCGACGTCGCGCCGAACCGCGTCGTGAATGTAATGCTCGCCATCGTCGCGCTGTGCGTGGGTGGCGGCTGGGCGTTCGTGCGTGGGCGCAAGGTCGGCATGACCGCCATGCCGCAGATGGTGGCGCTCTATAACGGCATGGGCGGTGGCGCGGCCGCCGCTGTGGCGGCGGTCGAGCTGTCGGCTCGCGCCGAACCCACTGCGCTGGGCCTGGCGACGACCGCTGCCGGTGCACTGATCGGCGCCATCTCGCTGACCGGCTCGGTGATTGCCTGGGCCAAACTGGACGGCAAGATCCAGAACCCCTGGCGCTTCGCAGGGCAGCGCGTCGTCAACGGCGCGCTGTTCCTCGCCACCGCCCTCCTGGGCATCGCGCTCGTCGTGTCCTTCGACAGCCCTCATTTCGCGCTCCTGGCCATCCTGTTCTTCGCGGGTGCGCTGGCCTTCGGCGTCATGATGACGCTGCCCATCGGCGGCGCCGACATGCCGGTGGTGATCTCGCTGTACAACGCGTTCACTGGCCTGGCCGTGGGGCTCGAAGGCTTCGCGCTGCAGAACCCGGCGCTGATGATCGCGGGCATGGTGGTGGGCTCGGCGGGCACGCTGCTGACCCTTCTGATGGCGAAGGCGATGAACCGCTCGCTTGCCAACGTGCTGTTCTCGAACTTCGGCGATGGCG
>NZ_JBNDHZ010000013.1:0-82577 GCF_056755355.1 Luteibacter sp. HAY1-4A | reverse complement strand
AGATGTGTATAAGAGACAGGTCGTACCGTCAGCGCAACCCGCCAAGGTATCCGCCGCAGGCGATCCGTCAGCGGCACGAAGGTACGGTGGTACTTCTGGTCCTCGTAGGTGTCGACGGTTCGCCGAAGGACATCAAGGTCGACCAGTCGAGCGGTTTCCGCGAATTGGACAAAGCTGCGGAGGATGCCGCAAGGAACTGGCGATTCAACCCGGGCAAGCGAGGCGGTCAGGCCGTCGAAGGCTATGCACGTGTCCCCGTTACGTTCAACCTAAACCAGCTGTAAGTTAGTCCTCACACTTACTTACATCTCTGTTCACGCTTGACTTCCCAAGGGTAGCGTTATGTTGCAAGACACCTCCGCTCAGCCTGCTAATCCAGGTCAAAACTCCAATGCCGACGCCCTCAAGCAGATGGGCTTCGACCACCTGATCCACAACTTCGACTTCCTCGGTTGGATTGTGTTCGTGGTGCTGGTCGCGATGTCCGTACTCTCGTGGTACTTCATCGTCGCCAACTTCATCCGTAACAGCATGGTGCGTGCTCGCGCCGACAAGGTCATCCAGGGCTTCTGGAACACCTCGTCGACGCAGGAAGCCATTCGTATGCTCGAAGAGCAGCCGAAGGGCGAACCGTTCTCGAAGATCGCTCTCGACGCCGCTTCGGCCGTCGCGCATCACCAGGCTGCTGCCGGTGGTCGCCTCGCCGAGACGCTGTCGCGTTCGGAATTCATCGATCGCGCCCTGCGCCAGGCCGTCGCTCGCGAGAGCCTGCGTCTGGAAGGCGGCCTGACCCTGCTCGCCACGGTCGGTTCGTCGGCTCCGTTCATCGGTCTTCTCGGTACGGTGTGGGGTATCTACCACGCGCTGATCGGTATCGCCGCTTCGGGTTCCGCGTCGATGGACAAGGTGGCCGGCCCCGTCGGTGAGGCGCTGATCATGACCGCGTTCGGTCTGTTCACCGCTATCCCGGCCGTGCTCGCGTACAACTTCTTCATGCGCTCGAACCGCCTGACCTATGCCCAGTTCGACGAATTCGCGCACGACCTGCACGACTTCTTCGCCACGGGCGCCCGCGTCGAAGGCACCGGTCCGGCTGCCGTCGCCAAGAAGTAAGAGGAACTGACCCATGGCTATGAGCAGCGGGGGCAACTCCGGTGGTCCGATGTCGGAAATCAACGTCACGCCGCTGGTCGACGTGATGCTGGTTCTGCTGATCATCTTCATGATCACGGCGCCGCTGATGTCCCATAAGGTCCAGATCGATCTGCCGAAGGCTAATCCGAACGTTAAGGATGACACCCCGGTCGAACCGATGGATCTCGCGGTCAAGCCGGACGGTACGTACTTCCTCAATGACGGCGAAGTCACTGAGGCTGAACTGAAGGCCCAGTTCGCGGTTGCGGCGGCGAAGTCGCCGCAGCCGGAACTCCAGATCCGTGCCGACCGCACCACCGAATATCGCGTGGTGAAAAAGATCCTTGGCGATGCCAAGGAAGCCGGTATGGTCCACGTCGGCTTCATGTCGACTGGCAAGGCGGGGGAGTAACGAACATGGCATTCAGCTCAGGCAACTCCGGTGGCCCGATGTCGGACATCAACGTCACGCCGCTCGTCGACGTGATGCTGGTGCTCCTGATCATCTTCATGATCACGGCTCCGATGCTGTCGCATAAGATCAAGATCGATCTTCCGCAGCCGAACCCGAACATCGTCAACCCAGAGAATCCGCCGGATCCCGTCCGGCTGCAGATCCGCCAGGATGGCTCGCTGTACTGGAACGACACACCGGTCGACGAACTGGGCCTTCGCGCCCAGATCGCGGTGATCGCCCAGCAGTCGAACCAGCCGGAACTGCAGATCGACGCGGATGACGCGGTTCAGTACGAGGTCGTGGCACGCGTGCTTTCCGACGCTAAGGGCCAGGGCCTGACCAAGATCGGTTTCGTCAACGCGCAATAACCGATCGGTTTGTCCGGTAAGACAAAAAACCCCGCCTCGCGGCGGGGTTTTTTTGTGCTTGCGATCTGTGTGGGAGCCGCTTCAGCGGCGATGGGTGCTCGCGGCAAGCTTGCCCGCTGCCGCTGGATCGCCGCTGAAGCGGCTCCCACAGAGTGCTTTTCGCTCCTACTTCAGGATGTCGAGGTAGGCACGCACCGTGTTGCCGAGCCCCTGGTATAGCGCCTCACCGATCAACGCATGCCCGATCGATACCTCGGCCAGCCCGGGAATGGCGGCTTTGAACGTACCGAGGTTCGCCTGGCTCAGGTCGTGCCCGGCGTTCACCGCCAGGCCGGCCTGTTGTGCGCGGCGGGCAGTGTCGGCGAAGGCGGCCAGTTCCGCGCGCGCGTCGCCATCGTGGAACGCCTTTGCATAAGGGCCGGTATAGAGTTCGATGCGTTGGATGCCGATGGCTTTTGCCGCCTCGAATCCTTCGCCACCGGCGTCGACGAACACGCTGACGCGGCAGCCGAGCTCGCGGAACGCCGCCACCACCGGTTTCAGGAGTTCGATGTCCGTCGTGAGGTCGAAGCCATGATCGGAGGTGATCTGCCCGTCGCCGTCCGGCACCAGGGTGACCTGTGTCGGCCGTACTTCCTTCGCCAGCTCGAGCAGGCCCGGGTACGCACCGCGCGCACCCGCGAATGGATTGCCCTCGATGTTGTATTCCACCCGCCCGCGCAGCAGGCCCGCCAGCGTGCGCACGTCGCCGGGCGTCACGTGGCGCATGTCGGGACGGGGGTGCACCGTGAGGCCGCCGCATCCGGCATCGATGCAGCAATTGGCGGCGGTGGCGATATCGGGTTCGCCGCCACCCCGGGAATTGCGCAGGACGGCGATCTTGTTGAGGTTGACGCTGAGGAGGGTCATCGACGGTCCATAAAAAATCGCACGCCGCCAAGCGCAGCGTGCGTAATGACTGTCATCCCAGCATAACTCGCCACGTCCCTGTGGCGCACTCCACGGTCACACTCACACACAAGGAATAAGACACATCTCGGCGCAAAAAGGTTCAAAGCGGAAATGTGAAGACGCAGACCGTGCGCTTCTCACCGCGCCACGCGACGGCTGCCACAAGACCTTCGTTCAGCGAGAGCCGCCGCACCTGCCATTCGCCTGCGTGTCCGACGTCGCCGTCGAACGTGTCCGGCTCCGCTCCCTCGACTCCCAGCCTGAACGACACGCGATGCAGCCCATACGACAGGCCACCGCCGTGCGCCTTGAGCACCGCTTCCTTCGCCGTCCACAGGGTGAGGAACCCTTGCAGGCGCGCCGCCTCCGGAAGTCCGCGCAGGCACGACGTCTCATCGGCTGCGAAGAATCGCTGAGACAACTCCAACGCCCGCGCCCGTGGACGCATGGTTTCCACGTCCACCCCCACTTCGAAGCCTGAAGGACCGCGGCCCAAGGCCAGTAAGGCGACATCGCCGCTATGCGACCAGTTGAAGCCAAGCGTGTCGTGCGGCGGGGGAAAATGCGGCTTGCCGTGTTCGCCGCGCGCGATCGTCGCCTCGTCGTCGCCGGCATACCGCCGGAGGAGGCCGGCAAACGCGCGTTCCCCTGCGCCCCCGGCCCAGCGGCAGCGCCAGATGTGGATCTCGTCGGGTGCCAGCGGCGGTAAGTCGAGCTGCTCGTCGTTCATTCCCGTCATCGTAACGCCAGCCCCGTGGGAGCGCTCGGAGATTCCTCGGCAAACACCGGAAGCCTTCCCTACAATGGGGCCGTACCGCCCAGGGGGAGGCCATTCGTGATCGCAGGCTGGCTGTTGCTGCTGGTGTCGCTGTTGTATGTGGGCTTGCTGTTCGGCATTGCCTACCTGGGCGACCGTCGGCCGCTCTACCCTCGCCAGCCTAAACTCAGGCCGTTGATCTACAGCCTGGCGCTCGCGGTCTACTGCTCGTCGTGGACTTTCTACGGCGCCGTGGGCACCGCCGCCGTTTCCGGCCTCTCCTACCTGCCGATCTACCTCGGACCGCTGCTGCTGTTCGTGCTCGGCTTCGGGTTGTTCGAACGGCTGGTGCTGGTGGCGCGCGAGCGGAACATCACGTCCATCGCCGACTTCATCGCGGCGCGCTTCGGCAAGTCGCACGGACTGGCCGCACTCGTCGCCGTGATTGCGGTGGTCGCGATCATTCCGTACATCGCGTTGCAGTTCAAGGCGGTGGCCATGTCGTTCACGGTGCTGGGCGCGGGCAATTCCGCCTGGTGGTTCGGCGACACCGCGCTGTGGTGTGCCGGACTGCTCGCGGTGTTCGCCATCCTCTTCGGCACGCGCAACATCGACGCCACCGAACACCATCACGGCATGATGCTCGCGGTCGCCGCGGAGTCGCTGGTGAAGCTCCTGGCTTTCGTCGCCATCGGCGTGTACGCCTACCTGCACGGACCTGGCATCGTCGAAACCCTGCGCGCGCCCATGCTTCAGCTGGACAAGGGCAATATGCCGCCCGGCTTCGTCGCGCAGACCCTGCTCGCCTTCTGTGCGATGTTCTGCCTGCCGCGGCAATTCCAGATCGGTGTGGTGGAATGCGAAGACCCGCGCGACCTGCACCGCGCACGCTGGTTCTTTCCCATCTACATGGTGCTGATCTCGGTGGCGGTGCTGCCCATCGTGAGCGCGGGATTGAATCTTCCGCAGGTGACGCACGGCCACGTGGATGCGTGGGTGCTCAACCTGCCGATCGCGCTGGGCGACAGCGGCATGGCGCTGCTCGCCTTCGTCGGCGGATTCTCCGCCGCCACCGGCATGGTGATCGTGGCGGCCGTTGCGCTCGCCACGATGATCAGCAATGACCTCGTCATGCCTGCGCTGCTTCGCGTGAAGTGGCTCGACCTCGAACGGCGTGGCGATCTCTCCAACATCGTGCTGCTGGTGCGCCGCATCGCCATCGTTGTGCTTGCCGCGCTCGCGTACGCGTATTACCGCATCATCGCCGACGCGGAAAACCTCGCCGCGACGGGATTGCTCTCATTCGCCGCAGTGGCCCAGTTCGCGCCGGCCATCGTCTCGGCGTTGTACTGGCGTGGCGCGAGCCGCGTCGGCGTATACGTGGGCCTGTTGGCAGGATTCACTGTTTGGAGCTATACGCTGCTGCTGCCGGCCATGACCCGCGCAGGTTGGTTGCACCCCTCCTGGATGGACGAAGGCCCGTTCGGGCTCGGCTGGCTCAAGCCGACGGAGCTGTTCCACCTCACAGGCTGGGAGTCCGTCACGCACGGCACGTTCTGGTCGCTGCTGTTCAACGTGGCGTTCCTCGTGTTCATTTCGTTGCGTTTCCGTCCGAGCGTGGCAGAGCGCTTGCACGCCGCCCTCTTCGTCGATCCTTTCGTGCGCAGCGCCACCGGTGCCGGCGACTGGCGCGGGCGGGTGACGGTGCGCGACCTCGGTACCATCGCCGGCCGCATCGTGGGCGATCGCGTGACGGTGCGTGCCTTCAACGAATACGGCCAGCGCCACGGTGTGACGCTCTCCCCCACCGATTCCGCCGACCGTCCGCTCATTCAATTCACCGAACGCCTTCTCGCCAGCGCCGTGGGCGCCGCGAGTGCGCGCCGTATCCTCATGGGTGCCCTCTCCGGCACGGGCCTCGACATCGCCGAAGCCATGGCGTTGATGGACGAAGCCTCCCAGGAACTGCGCTTCAATCGCGAACTTCTTTCCACCACGTTGGAGAACGTGTCGCAAGGCATCAGCGTGGTCGACGGCGAAATGCGCCTTGTCGCGTGGAACAGGCGTTACCTGGAACTGTTCGGGTACCCCGACGGCATGGTGTACGTGGGCCTGCCCGTTGCCGACCTCATCCGCTGGAACGCGGAGCACGGCGAATGCGGTCCCGGCGAAGTGGACGAACACGTAGCCAAACGCATCCGCTACATGCGCGCCGGATCGCCGCACGTGTTCCAGCGCGTGCGTCCGGATGGCACCGTGATCGAAATGCGCGGCCGTGCGCTTCCCGGCGGTGGCTTCGTCACGACCTTCACCGATGTCACGGCGTACAAGAGCGTGGAGCAGGCGCTCATCGATGCGAACGAGACCCTGGAGCAACGCGTCGAAGATCGCACGGCCGAGTTGTCGGAAGCGTTGAATGCCACGGCCATCGCGCGTCGCGAAGCGGAAGCCGCGAATGCGTCGAAGACGCGTTTCCTCGCCGCCGCAAGCCACGACCTGCTCCAGCCACTCAACGCGGCGCGGCTGTTCACGTCGGCGTTGCGTCAGCACCCTGGTCTCGATGGTGAAGTTGCGCAACTGGCGGAGCGTATCGACGCGTCGTTCCGCGCAGCGGAAGACTTGCTGGACGCATTGCTCGACGTTTCACGACTCGACGCCGGCAGCTACCGGCCCGAGGTGGCGCCCTTCGCACTGGCAGATCTGTTCGATTCGCTGCGACAACAGTTTGCGGTAGTGGCCGAGCAGCGAGGCCTCACCCTGCGCGTCGCACCGTGCTCGCTTGCCGTGTGCTCGGACGCGCAGCTGTTGCGCCGGATCGTCGCGAATTTCCTCTCGAACGCATTGCGCTATACCCGCTCGGGCGGCGTGCTGCTCGGCGTGCGCCGCATGGGGAGCAATGTTCGCATCGAAGTCTGGGACAGCGGCCCCGGCATCGCCCACGAACAGCAGGCACGAATCTTCGGCGAGTTCCAGCGCCTGGAACGGCCCTCGCCGTGGGGCGAGAAAGGACTTGGCCTTGGCCTGTCCATCTGCGACCGCCTCGCCGGCATCCTGGAACATCCGCTCGGCCTGCGGTCGCGCGTGGGCGAAGGAAGCTGCTTCAGCATCACCGTTCCCCGCGCGGAAGCCGTGCCGCGCAAACACGTGCCGGCCGTTGTCCGCCCCGGTGGCGAGCAGTTGCCGCTGACCGTGTTGTGCCTGGACAACGACGAGACGATCCTCGAGGGCATGCGGGCCCTGCTCGGACGCTGGGGCGTGGATTGCCGGGTCGCCCTGGACGTCGACGCCGCGCTGGCCATCCTTTCGTCGACGCACGTCGACCTGATCCTCGCGGACTATCACCTGGGCGATGGGATGGACGGCCTTGAAGCCTTGCAGTTCATCGGCAGCAAGATGGCACGCGTGCCGCCGGCGGCGATGGTCACGGCCGATGGCAGCACGGAACTGAAGCAGCGCGCGCGATCGCTGGGCTATCCGCTACTGCACAAGCCCGTGCGACCGGCGGCGCTCCGGGCGTTGCTGGTGGCGCTGGTGAAACGGACGGGGACGCACGCAGCCTGAGGTTCCCAGGTATTCAACCCTCCTGCGACACTCCGGGGAACGCTTCCTTCTCCACATCCAGGTGGCTAGCCGCCAACGCCACCTGCGTGCGATTCGACACGCCGAGCTTGCGCATGATCGCCGTCATATGCGCCTTCACCGTGGCTTCCGACACGCCCAGGTCGTAGGCGATCTGCTTGTTGAGCAGGCCTTCGGCGATCATGTTCAGCACCCGGAACTGCTGCGGCGTGAGCATTGCCACGCGCGCGGCTACGTCGGCTTCGTCGGCTTTCAATTCCACACTGCCGCCCACCAGCTGGTGCGGCAGCCACACGTCGCCGTCGAGTACCGCGCGCACGGCCTCGACGATCTGTTCGACCGCCGCCGACTTCGGGATATAGGCGGAAGCGCCGTGCGCAAGCGCGCGCCTCGCGATCTGCCCTTCTTCATGGCCCGACACGACGATCGTCGGCAGCCCCGGATACTGCCCGCGGATATGCGCGAGCGCGGAATAACCCCGCGCTCCCGGCATGTGCAGGTCCATCAACAGCAGGTCCGCGTCCGGCAGCGATTCGATCAGCGCGAACAGCGCAGGCACGCTGTCCGCGGTGTGCACCGTGGCGTCCGGCACCGCCGCCAGCACCGCGCGCTGGAGGGCATCGCGGAACAGGGGGTGGTCGTCGGCAATGAGGACGTCGGACATGGGTTACTTGATCAACCGTTCTTCCACGAGGTTCTTCACCACGCCGGGGTCCGCCAGCGTGGACACGTCGCCGAGCTGGTCGGGCTGGTTTTCCGCGATCTTGCGCAGGATGCGGCGCATGATCTTGCCCGAACGCGTCTTCGGCAGGCTGGGCGCCCATTGCAGGTAATCGGGCGCGGCGATCGGGCCGATCTCCTTGCGCACGCCCGCGATCAATTCCTTCGACAGCGCTTCGCTACCGGTCTCCCCGGCCACCAGGGTCACGAAGGCGTAGATGCCCTGTCCCTTGATGTCGTGCGGGCAACCGACCACGGCGGCCTCGGCCACTTTCGGATGCGCCACGAGCGCGCTCTCGACCTCGGCGGTGCCGATGCGATGGCCCGACACGTTGATGACGTCGTCGACGCGGCCCGTGATCCAGTAATAACCGTCGGCGTCACGCCGCGCGCCGTCACCGGTGAAGTAGTTGCCGGGATAGGTCTTGAAGTACGTTTCGACGAAACGCTGGTGGTCGCCGTAAACGGTGCGCATCTGCCCGGGCCAGGAGTCGGTGATGACCAGGTTGCCGCTGCATTCGCCTTCCTGCGGCTTGCCGTCGGTATCCACGATGGCCGGCTTCACGCCGAAGAACGGCAAGGTGGCGGAGCCTGGCTTGAGGTCGGTCGCGCCGGGCAGCGGCGTGATCATGAAGCCGCCGGTTTCCGTCTGCCACCAGGTATCGACGACCGGACAGCGTTCGTCGCCCACCACGCGGTAGTACCAGTTCCAGGCCTCGGGGTTGATCGGCTCGCCCACCGTACCCAGCACGCGCAAGGTCTTGCGCGAGGTTTTCTTCACCGGCTCTTCGCCCTCGCGCATCAAGGCGCGGATGGCCGTGGGCGCCGTGTAGAAGAGCGTGACCTTATGCTTGTCCACCACCTGCCAGAAGCGGCTGTAGTCCGGGTAGTTCGGCACACCGTCGAACATCACCACGGTGGCGCCGTTCGCGAGCGGGCCGTATACCACGTAGCTGTGCCCGGTGACCCAGCCCACATCGGCCGTGCACCAGTAGATGTCGTCCTCGCGCAGGTCGAACGTCAGTTCATGGGTCAGGCTGGTGTAGACGAGGTAACCGCCGCTGGTGTGCAGCACGCCCTTGGGCTGCCCGGTGGAACCCGACGTGTACAGCGTGAACAGCGGATCCTCCGCGTTCATCGACTCCGGTTCGCACGTCGCGGATTGGCCTTCCATAAGCGTGTGGTACCAGCGGTCGCGCGGCGACTGGAACTGCACCGCGCCGCCGGTGCGGCGCACCACCACCACGGTCTCCACGCTGTTGGTGCGGGGGCGGGTAAGCGACTCGTCGACGTTGGCCTTCAGCGGAATCTTCTTGCCGCCGCGGCAACCCTCGTCGGCGGTGACGATGAGCTTCGCGCCGGAATCGGCGATGCGGCTGGCCAGCGAATCCGGCGAGAAACCGCCGAACACCACGGAATGCACGGCACCGATGCGCGCGCAGGCGAGCATGGCCACGGCGGCCTCGGGGATCATCGGCAGGTAGATCACCACGCGGTCGCCCTTGGCGATGCCCAGGTTCTTCAGCGTGTTCGCGAACTTGCATACCTCGGCATGCAGTTCGCGGTAGGTGAGGCTGCGCGTCTCGCCGGGATCGTCGCCCTCGAAAATGATGGCGGTCTTGTCGCCGCGCTTCGCGAGATGGCGGTCGAGGCAGTTGGCCGAGACGTTGAGCTGGCCGTCTTCGAACCAGCGGATGTACAGGTTGGCAGGGTCGAACGAGACGTTCTTGATCTTCGTCGGCGGCACGATCCAGTCCAGCCGCCCGCTCATCTCCTTCCAGAAGCCATCAGGGTCCTGGACGGACCGGGCGTACATGCGTTCGTAGTCGTCCTTGCGGATGCGCGCCTTGGCGGCGAAAGCGGGATCGACCGGGTGGAAATCGGACATGCTGGCTCCAGGGAAGTGCTATGGCATGAAGTTTAGCCTCGCGGCGCAACATTAAGCTGCGAACCCGCTACGACTTTGGTCGAGGTTCGACCTTTGGCGAATGGCAGCCCCAGCGGGCGTGTCACATGCTCGGCCTGCCAATGGTTGGGGAGACCATGATGAACAGCACTCGCAACGGCGGCCGCAAGGCCATCGCCCTCAGCGTTGCCTGCGCCCTGATGCTGCCGATGGCGGCCATTCCGGACCAGGTCCATGCCCAATCGCGGGCAAAGAAATCCACGCGCGAGGCCGAACTCGAATCCCGGGTCAGCCAGCTCGAGCAGCAACTGGCCGAGTTGAAGGCGATGATCCAGGAACAGCGGACGGCCACGAGCCAGGCCACCGCCACGGCCCAGGCCGCGCAAACCCAGGCACAGCAGACCGACGAGAAGGTGGCCAAGGTCGAGAAGACCGTGGCCGCCGTGCCGGCGAAACCGACCTTCACCACCGCGCCGGGCGTATCCGTGGCGCTGCACGGTTTCATCAACGCCAACGCCTTCAGCCAGAGCAAGGCCTTCACCTATGGCAACGGCGCCAACGCGGAGTACCCGATCCCCGGCCAGGGCGGGCGCGTGAACGACTCGCTGAGCGGCGTGGACGTGCGCAACACCCGCTTCTGGCTCGACTTCACCGGCGCGAAGTTCACCGATAACTGGGCCGGTAGCGGCCGCATCGAGATGGACTTCTTCGGCGGTTTCAACGGCACCGGTCCATATAGCCAGCAGCAGCCGACGCCGCGCCTGCGCCAGGCATACATGGACATTACCAATGCCGGCACGGGCACCACGTTCCGCATCGGCCAGATGTGGGACCTGATGTTTCCGCTGGAATACGTGCCGCAATCGCTCTCGCACATCGCCTTCCCGCTGGGCTATGGCACCGGCATGATCGGCTGGCGCTACCCGGGCGTCATGCTGATGCAGGATCTCAACCACGGCTCGGAGGGCGTGAAGTGGCGCTTCGACCTCGGCGTGTTCGAAGGCAGCTGGAATGGCCCGGGCCTCACGACCAACTACCTCACCGCGGGTAACGCCGGCTTCAAGCCGCAGGTGGAGGCGCGCCTCACCGCGAAGGGGAGCAACTGGCAGGTATTCGGCTCGGCGCACTACAGCAAGCTGGACCTCCACGGTGTGGACGGCCTGACCGTCACCCCGATCAAGAGCAACATCAAGAGCACGGCGTACGAAGTGGGCGGCATGTGGATGCCCGGCAACTTCATCGTCAAGGGCGCCGTCTATACCGGCACCGCCATTGCGCAGATCTTCGGCGACCTGTCGCAGTTCGGCGACATCAAGGACAAGGGCGGCTACTTGCAGGCCGGCTACAAGTTCACCCCGAACTGGACGCTGTACGGCACGCTGGCCACAAGCAAGCCGAACGAGAACGACGTACTCCGTTGGCGCGCGGCGAACGCCCCGGGCCTGCTCAAGAACCGCCAGCAGGCGCTCAGCCTGCAATACACCGCCGGCGCGTACGACTTCAGTGTCGAGTGGCTGCATTCCAACCTCAATTCGACGACGGCCAATGGCCTTGGCCGGCAGAAGACGTCGGCCAACGAAATCACCCTCAACGGCAACTACCGGTTCTGATCGGAGACCGACATGGCAACTACGGCAGGCGGCCTTCGCGCCGACGGCACCATTGGCAGCAGCCACAAGCGGGTGATCTTCGCATCCAGCCTGGGCACCGTTTTCGAGTGGTATGACTTCTACCTCTACGGCTCGCTGGCCGCGATCATCGGCAAGCAGTTCTTCACCGGCCTCAATGAAACGAGCCAGTTCATCTTTGCTCTGCTCGCCTTCGCGGCCGGCTTCTTCGTGCGGCCCTTCGGCGCGATCGTGTTCGGCCGCGTGGGCGACTTGATCGGACGCAAGTACACCTTCCTCATCACCATCGTGATCATGGGTACGTCGACCTTCCTGGTCGGTGTGCTTCCGGGTTATTCCACCATCGGCGTGGCGGCACCCGTGCTGCTGATCGTGTTGCGGCTGTTGCAGGGCCTGGCCCTGGGCGGCGAATACGGCGGTGCCGCTACCTATGTCGCGGAACACGCGCCGATGGGCAAGCGTGGCCTGTACACCAGCTTCATCCAGATCACCGCCACCTTCGGTCTGTTCCTGTCGCTGCTGGTGATCCTCGGTACGCGCATGGGCATGGGCACCGAGTCGTTCGAAGCGTGGGGCTGGCGCATTCCGTTCCTGATCTCGTCGGTGCTCGTCGGCATCTCCGTCTACATCCGCATGCAGTTGCAGGAATCGCCGGTGTTCCGGCAGATGAAGGCGGAGGGCAAGCACTCGAAGGCGCCGCTCACCGAAGCCTTCGGTCGCTGGCCGAACCTGAAACTGGTGATCCTCGCCCTGCTAGGCGCCACCGCCGGCCAGGCCGTGGTCTGGTACACGGGGCAGTTCTACGCGCTCTACTTCCTCACCCAGAGCCTGAAGATCGACGGCACCACGGCGAACCTGATGATCGCCGCCGCGCTGCTCATCGCCACGCCGTTCTTCGTGTTCTTCGGCTGGCTGTCGGACAAGATCGGCCGCAAGACGGTGGTGCTCGCCGGCTGCCTGATCGCGGCGCTCACCATGTTCCCGATCTTCAAGGGGCTTACCCACTTCGGCAACCCGGCCGTCGAAGCCGCCGCCGCCTCGGCACCGGTGGTGGTCACCGCCGATCCGAACGCCTGCACCTTCCAGTTCGATCCGGTGGGCAAGAAGACATTCACCAGTTCATGCGACGTGGCAAAGAGCGCGCTGGCGAAGAAGGGCATTCCGTACTCGAACGCCGCGGCACCCGCAGGTACGCTGGCCACGGTGAAGATCGGTGACGAGGTCATCGAATCGTTCGAAGGCACCCAGCTCGACAAGGCCACGTTCGCCGCGCAGAACAAGGAATTCACGGCGAGGATCGGCGCGCAGGTGAAGGCGGCGGGTTATCCCGAGAAGGCCGATCCGGCGGCGATGAACAAGCCGATGCTGGTGGTGCTGCTGTTCCTTCTGGTGCTCTACGTGACGATGGTCTACGGCCCGATCGCGGCGTGGCTGGTGGAGATGTTCCCCACTCGCATCCGCTACACGTCCATGAGCCTTCCGTACCACATCGGCAACGGCTGGTTCGGCGGATTCGTACCGACCATCGGCTTCATGCTGGTGGCCTGGAAGGGCGACATCTACTACGGCCTCTGGTACCCGGTGATCGTCGCGCTCATGACCTTCATCGTCGGCCTGTTCTTCGTACGCGAAACGAAGGACCTTCCGCTGGAGCACTGAACGAGTTTGTAGGAGCCGCTATAGCGGCGAGGAAAATCTAGCGACAACATCGCAGGGTCCCTCGCCGCTATAGCGGCTCCTACAGAAAACGCGCCACCCGCAACGGGTGGCGCCAACCTCAGCCGCCCTTGGCGGCGGCTTCGATCAGGTCCGCTACCTGCTTCGGATGCGAGATCATCACGACGTGGGACGCGCCGTCGACCACCACGGTCTTCTTCGACTTCGCGCGCTCCGCCATGAACTTCATCGACTCCGGCGGAATGTTCTTGTCCTTCGTGCCGTAGATGTGCCACGACGGAATGTGCTTCCACGCCGTGGCCGTTTCCGCTTCGTTGAGGGCGCCCGCGGTGATGGGGCGTTGCTCGGCAGCCATGACCTTGGCCGCCTTCAGCGGAACGTCGCCCGCGAACTGCGCGGGGAACTTGTCTTGCTGGACGTAGAGGTCCTTGTCGCCGCCGGCCAGCGGCACCGGCGGTGCGAGCGCGGGACCGAGCGTGCTGCCCGGGAACTTGCTGCTGAGAGAGGCGGCGGACTCGCCGATGTCCGGCGAGAAGGCCGCCACGTAGACCAGAGACTTCACGTTGTCGTGGCCTTCCGCCGCCTCGGTGATGACCGAGCCGGCATACGAATGGCCAACCAGTACGACGGGCGATGCGATGCCGGCGACGACGTCGCCGATGTAGGCGGCGTCGGTCTTGACGCTGCGCAGCGGGTTGGCCGCCGCGACCACCGTATAGCCGTCCTTCTGCAACTGTTCGACTACCCCGTTCCAGCTCGAGGCATCCGCGAAGGCGCCGTGGACCAGGACGATGGTGGGTTTGTCGGCGGCGAAGGCGGCGGGGCTGAGGGCAACGGCGGCGAGCAGGGCAGTACTTAGCAACGAACGGCGCATCGGGCGGATCTCCTTGGAAGGTGGTTGGCAACTGCATGGTCAAACATGCGGAATTGGACCAGCTTGGCCGGTGGCCGCCTTGGCCGCTTCAGCGGTTCTTGGGACGAAACGAGCGGCAGGCCTCGCAACCCTCAGTGAATGCTGAAAAGGTTGGACTGCGCAAAAGAAAGAGGATCGGCGAAGCGGATCCCACCCCTGGTGTGATACACCCGTCATCCGCGCGCCGATCACATCCCTGGAGCCGTTCTTGGAACTCGAAGACCTGCAGACGTTCGTCCATATCGCCGACGCCGGTGGCGTTTCGGCCGCGGCACGTCGCCTTGGCATCTCGAAATCCATCATCAGCCGGCGCCTTCACCGGTTAGAGGAAGAGGTGGGCGTGCAGCTCATCGCCCGCACGACGCGCGGCGCCTCGCTGACCGAGGCCGGCCTGATCTTCAGGGACCACGCATCCAGGGCCTGCGGCGAAATGGACCGCGCCATGGAGAGCGTGACCGCGGGCGAGGGGCTGAGGGGACGCCTGCGGGTAGCCGCGCCCCTGTCCGTCGGCAAGACCCATCTCGCTTCCGCCTTCGCGGAATTCGCCCGGGCGCATCCACACATCGACCTGCATACGTCTTACTCGGACCAGTTCGTCGACGTGGTGGGCGGCGGGTTCGATTGCGCGGTGCGCGTAGGCCATCTACCCGACTCCAACCTGGTGGCTCGGCGGATCGCTGTCATCACCACCTGCCTGGTCGCCAGCCCGGACTACATTGCGAGGAACGGAGAGCCGGGATCACCCGAGGACCTTCTCAGCCACGAGGCGCTCATCCAAGGCACGGATCCGTGGCGATTCGTCGATGGTGAGAAGATCGTCGTCGTCCATCCAAGGGGCCGCTTCAAGGCGGATAGCGGCGAAGCGCTGGTGGAGGCCGCGATGGCGGGATTGGGCATCGCCAAGCTATGCACGGGATTGTTCCAGCAGGTTCCCCACGGAAGGCTGGTCCAGGTGATGCAACGCTATCCCGTGGCACCGACCGCGGCACATATGGTGCGACCGAAAAGCCCATTCTCCGCGCGCAAGGTGCACAGGCTGACCGACTTCCTCATCGAGTACTTCGCCCGGTCGGCGGAGTCCGAGCACAGGATCGTGGCCTGAACTGACGGCCGTTCCAGTTCGCGGAACACAGATTGCCGCCGCGCGCGGCTAGCGGTGCGTGGGGTCGAGGCGCAGAGTGCATCTCCACCCGGCACGCAGGCCTTTCCATGAAAGCCTATATCGCGTCCCTCGCCGTCGGCATCCTGGTCGGCGTCGTCTATAGCTTGTTGCGGGTCCGCTCGCCGGCACCCCCGGTGATCGCGTTGGTCGGACTGGCGGGCATCCTCATCGGTGAGCAGCTCATTCCCGTCGGCAAGCAGATGCTTTCAGGATCGACCTTCGCCGTGGCATGGCGACAGGCGCACTGTACGTCGCACATCTTCGGGAACCTGCCTAGCGGCGATACCGCGAAAGAAACAGAAAAACGGAGCGAAACATGATCGAGATCACTTCCAAACGTGGCTTCGTCAACGGCATCAACCTGCACTACGTGACCGTGGGCAAGGGCCCCACGGTGATGTGCCTGCACGGCTGGCCGCAGAATTACCGCGAGTTCCTCCTCATCTTCGATGCCTTCGCGGACAGCTACAGCTTCATCGCCCCGGACCTCCCCGGCTTCGCGGACAGCGACAAACCCTACGACGCTTCCGCCTACATGCCGGCGACGATTGCGCAGGACCTGCTGGCACTGGCCGATCTCGAAGGCGTCGACCGCTTCCACATCCTCGCGCATGACCTCGGCGGCCCGCCCGCCGTCGCGCTGGCCTATATGGCGGGCGAGCGCGCGTATTCGCTGGCGACGATCGAAACGCCGTTCTTCGGTCTCGATTACCCGGGCTATGTCGATCCACGCGTGGCGTACTGGCACTTGTCCATGCATTCGAACATGGACATCACCCGATTCCTGATCGAAGGCAAAGAGGAAGGCTACCTCCGGCATTTCTTCCGCGACTTCGCCTACAACCCACACGCGATCGACGAAGAAGAACTGCAGCGCTACGTGACCCAGATGAAGCAACCCGGCAACCTCAGGGCCAGCCTCAACCATTATGGCTACCTGGCGGAAAAGTCGGCACAGCTCGCGGAGATCACGAAGGAGAAGCTTGGCATTCCCGTCATGGGCTGGGGCGGCGTGCGCTCGTTCGGGGCGCATTGCTACGACAGCGCCCGTGCATTGTCCGACAGCGCGGAAGGCGGCGTGATCGAAGAGTGCGGGCACTGGGTCTTCGAGGAGCGCACCGACTTCATCTGCGAGCAGCTGGATCGCTTCTGGGGACGGGCATGACGGGCCCATTCCGCATCAGCCGCGTAGACCACACGGGCATCACGGTGACGTCCCTCGACCAGTCGCTTGCCTTCTGGGTGGAGGCGATGGGGTTCGAGCATCTCTATACCTGGGATTTCCCTAACGACCGCTTCATCGAAGGGCTGGTGGGTGTGAAGGGCGCCGCGCTGCGCCTCGCCATGGTCAAGGGGCCCGAGCACCAGATCGAGCTTCTCGAATACCGCGCGCCGGACGGCCGCCAGCTGATCAGGCCCCGGTCGTGCGACGTGGGTTCCGTGCACGTCGCGTTCTACGTCCAGAACCTGGATGCACTGCTGGCGAGGCTGGCCGACTTCGACTGGCACCCGGTGGACGACGTGCAGACCGTCGCATCGGGCGACCGCAAGGGAATGCGCCTGATCTACGTGCGAGGCCCCGACGGGGTGACCCTCGAATTCATCGAACCATCGGAATGAAGGAGCATGTCATGAACAAGCTACATATCCTCGGCGTACTGGTCTCGGCATCCGTCGCGATGGCGGCGCAAGCGCAGCAAGCCACCTCGCAGCTTCCCGACTACGCGAAGACGCCTACCGAACTCGCCGGCGTCAAGGCCACCGGAGGCGCGGGCGGTTCGGGGAATCCCAAGGTGCAGGTCGTCACCATTCTCGGGAATGCCTCGCAACCGGGCGCGTACGCCCAGCTCCTGAAGGTCGGACCGAATGCCTCCATTCCCGCACACCACCATGCCGGCGATCGCGTCGGCACGGTGCTCTCGGGTACCTGGCACTTCGGTTACGGTTCGACCTTCGACAAGGGAAAGCTGAAGACGCTTCCGGTCGGTTCCGTGTACACCGAACCCGCGAACGGACCGCACTTCGCCATGACGGGTAACGAACCGGTGACCGTGTTGATCACGGGCTTCGGACCGACGGATACGGTGTACGAGAACCCGGCCGACGAACCGAAAGGCACCAAATGAAGATCGATACCTTGAATCGTGTGCTCATCGTCGCGTGCCTGTGGATGGTGCTCGTGCTTCCCGTTGCCGCGGTGGTTTTGCCTTACCCTCCGTCGTTCAAGATCGAGGACATCGAGGCCAACGGCGCGACTATCCATGTTCGCGTCGGTGGAACGGGGCCCGCAGTCGTGCTCCTGCACGGCTTTGGCGATACGGGTGACATGTGGCAACCGCTCGCCGTGAACCTGGCCCGCGACCATACCGTGGTCGTGCCGGACCTTCGCGGACTCGGTTTGTCGTCGCATCCCGAAGGCGGCTACGACAAGAAGAACCAGGCGGCGGACGTCCGCGACGTATTGACCCACCTGCACATCGATCGTGCCGTGATCGTCGGGCATGACATCGGCACCATGGTGGCCTACGTCTATGCTGTGCGGTATCGCGACAAGACCGACAAGCTGGTGGTCATGGACGCGCCCGTTCCAGGTATCCCGCCATGGGACGAACTGGTGCGCTCCCCGCTCTTGTGGCACTTCGACCTTGGTGGGCCGGACATGGAACGTCTGGTTGCCGGGCGCGAGCGGATCTACCTCGACCGGTTCTGGCGTGACTTCGGCGGCGATCCGTCCCGGATCGACGAAGCCACCCGCCAGCACTACGCCGAGTTGTATGCGCGGCCCGACAGCATGCACTCGGCCTTCGCGCAGTTCCAGGCGATACGCGGGGATGCCGAGGACAACAAGAAGACGATCGAGCCCAAGCTCACGATGCCCGTACTGGCGATCGGAGGCGGAAAGTCGTTCGGGGCGAGCGAGGCGATGGTGATGCGGCATGCTGCGACCCAAGTCACCGAACTGGTGATTCCCGGTTCGGGCCACTGGCTGATGGAAGAAGCCCCAGTGGCCACGGTGGCTGCCGTCCGGGCCTTCGTGGATGGGAAGCCCGTGCCGGGCGCCTCGCCGGTGAAGTAAGGGGGCATTGCGGTATCGCGCCATTTGAGACGGCAGGGTCGTACATTTGTACAATGTCCGAACCGATTCCCATGATCCGGCGCCACAAGGGCCGCGGTGCCGCCTCCAACCCGGAGGGCCGCTTCGAATCCACGCGGTACCAGGCCGAAGACGACGGCTGGTACCGCGAGGAAGACGAGCACCGTCCGGCCACCGAGGTGCGGGAGGAACTGGCACGCAGCGTCATCAGCCGGAACGACTCGCCGGACGTCAGCTTCGACCAGGCCACCAACCCCTATCGCGGCTGCGAGCACGGCTGCATCTACTGCTTCGCCCGGCCGTCGCACGCCTACCTCAACCTCTCCCCCGGCCTCGACTTCGAAACCAAACTGTTCGCGAAGGTCAACCTGGAAGAAATCCTGCGAGGCGAATTGTCGAAGCGGAACTACGTGTGCAAGCCGATCAACATCGGCAGCAACACTGATCCGTATCAGCCGATCGAGAAGAAGTGGCGACTGACGCGCGCCGCGCTGGCGCTGCTCAACGAGTGCAACCACCCGTGCACCATCGTCACGAAGAACGCACTGGTGGAGCGCGACATCGACATCCTCGCGCCGATGGCCGAACGGAACCTGGTGCAGGTGTTCGTTTCGATCAACTCGCTGGACAACAAGCTGGCTTCGAAACTGGAACCAAGGGCGTCGGCACCGCATCAGCGGATGAAAGCCGTGGAGACGCTGGCGAAAGCGGGCGTGCCTGTCGGTGTTCTTGTCGCGCCGATCATTCCGGCACTCAACGAACGCGATGTGGAAGCCATCATTGAACAAGCCGGCGCCGCCGGCGCGAACGCCATCGGCTATACCTGCGTGCGGCTACCCTATGAGTTGAAGCAGCTGTTCCGCGAATGGCTCGAGCTGCATTACCCCGACCGCGCGGCGCACATCATCAGCCTCATCCAGCAGATGAATGGCGGCAAGGACTACGACTCGAACTTCGCCACGCGCATGCGCGGGCAAGGAGTGTTTGCCGACATCATCCGGAAGCGGGTGCAGGTGGCGACGCGGAAGGCGGGGTTGGATCGGGCTTGGGATACGGTGTTGGATACGTCGAGGTTTGTGCCGCCGCGGGTGCATTCGCCGCAGGGGGAACTATTCTGAACGCGGACGAGGCGGCATGGGGTCCATCGCTCATCCGGCCTCAGCGCCCAGCCCCGTAATACTCCACCGCCTGCTCGATCTCCCGCTCGGTCATGTTGGCCGCCACGTTGCGCATCTGCGCGCTCGTGTCGTTACGCCGCGTGCCGTGCGCGAAGGCGAGCAGCTGCGTGCGGAGGTAGGTGCGCGGCTGGGCGTCGAGCCATGGTGCGCCGATCTTGCTCGTCATGCCGCCGTGGCACGAACCGCATGCTGCAATGTTGCGCGCGGGTGAGCCGATGGCGACGATGTCGGGAGCATCGCCCAGGTCGCGCGCCGGTTCCCTCGACAGCGAGCCATAGAACGTGGCCAGGTCCTTGAGGTCCTGGTTGGTAAGGTCCCTTACCAGCGGTTCCATCACGGCGCTGGCGCGCGCCCCCGTCTGGTAATCGCGCAGCTGCTTGTAGATCGAGGCCGGCTGCTGTCCCGCCAGGCTTGGCGTTTCCGACGAGCTCACGCCGCGAAGGCCGTGGCACATGGTGCATTTCAACGCGAGGGTGCCGCCGCGCCCGATCGCGCCGGGGGCATTCTGCGCAAGCGTGTCCGGCGTGAGGACAACGGTGGAAACGTGCCGCGGCGTGGGAAGCGGCGGTACCACGTCGGTCAGCCAACCTCTTGGAATACCCGCGGCACCGCAGATGGCGTCGAGGATGCCCTTGAAGCGGGCGTCGTTCTGCGCGGAAGGAAGCCAGACGAAGCCGATGGCACCGGAAAGCAACAGCAGCACGGCGAGTGTGGCCAGGCTTCCCCTGACGATGCGGTCTCGCCACCACGGGGTGTGTTGCTCATTCATCGATCGCCCCCTACGTAGACCGCCGGAACCTGCGCCTCGTGAAGCTTGAGGAGTTGCCAGATGGGGAAGGCATAGTTGGTCACGGTCAGGGCGATCATCAGGCCGACCCACAAGCCGAGCCCGTTGAGCGCCCACGGCACGGACTTAGGCTCGTGTATCGCACGACTGAACGTATAAGGCGCGACCTCGACCGCGCGGCCGCGATGGTTACGCAGCAGCACCGCGATGAACAGCCCCGCCGATACCACCAGGATCGCGCCGCCCACCACGGACATGATGACGGTGAATGCCTCGGTCTGGCCGTTCGGCCCCGAGTAGTCGTAGTACGCCATGCGCCGCGGCGCGCCCAGCAATCCCGCGTAGTGCCAGGGGAAGGTCAGCACGATCATGCCGATGAACCAGAGCCACAGCTGCGTGCGGATCAGGCGGAGGTCCGTCATGGCACGGCCCGTCAACTGTGGCCACAGGTCGTACGCGATGGCGAAGTACATGATCACGATCGCGCCGGCGAAGATGAGGTGGAAGTGCGCGGTGATCCATTGCGTGTTGTGGATGGTGGAGTTGAGCTGGTAGCTCATGTTGATGAGCCCGCCGGCGCCGCCGAAGCCGAGCATCACGAACGACAACGCCAGGGCCAGCATCTGCGGGTTGTCCCACGGCAGCGCCTTCACCCAGCCGAAGGCACCTTTACCACCGCGCAACCGCGAGGCGATTTCTACCGACGCGCAGATGGTGAACACGGTCAACAACGTGGGCACCGAGACCATCGCCGTGAAGACGGAATGGAGGAACTTGAAGCCCGATCCGACTTGGGGATCGGCGAACAGGTGGTGGATGCCGATGGGCATCGAGAAGACCAGGAAGAGGACGAAAGCGACCCGGCCCATCGTGTCGCTGTACAGACGCCCGCCGATCGCGCGTGGAACGATCGTGTAGAAGGCGATGTAAGCCGGCATGAGCCAGAAATAGACGATGGCGTGCAGCGTCCATGAGAACAGCACGCGTGCCAGTCCCGCATTGATCGTGCTGCTGAGTCCGAAGGCCACCGGAAGGATCTGGAACAGCAGTTCGGACGCGGCGCCTACCGCGGTCCATCCCCAAAGGAACGCACCGGCTACCGTTGCAAACATGGGCAGCGGTACCGGCACGCCTGGATTGGCTTTCTTCCACGAGTACATGTTCACGCCCATGAGCGCGACCCATATCCACGATCCGACCACCACGAGCACCACGCCCAGGTAATACGACACGTGGCCGATCATGGGCGGGTAGAAGGTGTAGAGCACCGAATCCAGGCCCATCGCGATAGGCACCGATGCAGTGACCGAGCCGATGACGATGAGGATGAATCCGGCCCATGCCCAGCGCGGGCCGATCAATGGGCGGCCGAGGGAGAGTTCGCTCACCGCGTATCCGAACCCCATGGCTACCAGCGTGGGGAATACATACCCCATGACCGTGCCGTGCGCAGTCACCGAGCGGTAGTAAAGGTCCGCATTGCGCAGCCAGCCATGCAGTGGGCTGCGGATGAACATCTGCCACTCGCCGAGCAGGATGGCGACGCCGAAGACGATGAAGGCCAGCCAGAAATGGGCGAGCACGAGGCGCTTGTTAGAGATCACAGGTGAGCCTCCGCGCATGTTCGGCGAGTTGCGTGAATGCCGAAGGCTCCACGACCTTCACGTTGGCCCACATCGCCTGGTGACCGGTGCCGCAGAATTCGTGACAGGGCATCTGGTGGTCGCCGGGCTTGTCGAAGGTGGTCTTGAAGGTGGAAATGAATCCCGGCTCGATCATCGAATTGATGTTCGTGCCCACGATCATCATGCCGTGGATCACGTCCGCGCTCGTGACCCGGAAGGTAATGGGCTTGCCGGCGGGAACAACGATGCATTGCGGTGTGAACGAGTACTGTTGGCCCACGACGCGTACCGTCACCGAACCGTCCGGTTCGACGGCGCTGCCGAGGTTGCCCTCGATGAATTCGCCCGACAGCTGCAAGGTCGTCGGGTCGACCGTCTCCACGCGGGAGGGCGGCATCATGGCCCAGTGCAGGCCGGTGAAGACGACCATTGCGACCAGCAGCGCGATGATGCCGAGCATGATGACCGCCCAACGGCGCTCCGCTCGCGCGGCGACGTCGCTATGAGGCGGGTTTTCGGAAGCCGACGGGACCATGGCGAGCCTTTATTGAATGACGCCGCGAGGAAGAAACGCGAAGAAGTAGAAGAGGAACCACATGGCGATAACGATGGCCACCGCCACACCCGCGACGGCTAGTGCGCCCCGCGGTCCGCTGTGAACGATGGCATCGACTTCGGCATCTTCCTGGGGGGTGCCACTTGGCGTCGGCTCGGACATGGCCATGCTCCACTAGTCCAGGGGGGCGGACCGCAATGCATTCACATCGCGATCGGTGATGGGGGTACCGCGGTTGCCCCAGGTGGTGCGGATGTACGTCACCACGGCGGCAACTTCCTCGTCGGACAGGTCCTGCGCGAAGGGCGGCATGCCATAGGGACGCGGATTGCGCAGCGTGCCCGGCGGGTAGCCGCCATTGAGCACCATGCGAATGGGGTTCACCGGCGAATTCATCTGGATGGACTGGTTGCCGGCCAGAGGCGGGAAGTCTCGTCCACGGCCTTCGCCCTTCGTGCCGTGGCAGGAAGCGCACTGGTTGGCGTAGATCTTCTTGCCCAGCGGATTCAACCGCAGCGCTTCCGCGTCCTGGGCATGGCTGGAAGCCGGCGGCGTGGAGCCAGGCAGCTCCTTCAGATAGACGGCCATCGCGCGGATGTCGGCATCCGACATGTATTGGAGGCTGTTGTGGACCACTTCGGCCATCGGACCGTAGACGGCACCGCGCTCGGATACGCCCGCCTGGAGGAGGTCCGAGATCTCCGCGATGCTCCACTCGCCCAGGCCAGCCTCACGATTGGACGTGAGGGAAGGGGCGTACCAGTCCTGCATCGGAATCAGCCCACCTTCGTAGGCCGCGGAACGGGAACTGCCGCCCAGGGCATTGATGGGCGTGTGGCACATCGAGCAATGCCCGGGACCCTCGGCGAGATAGGCGCCTCGGTTCCACTCCTTGGATTTAGCGGGATTCGGCTGGAATTCCCCTTCGGTGAAATACAGCGCACGCCAACCGATCAGGAGCTTTCGATCGTTATAGGGGAAGCGCAGATCGTGCGGACGGTTCGGCTGGCGAATCGCAGGCACCGTCTTCAGGTAGGCGAAGATGGCATCCACGTCGTCGCGTGTCATCTTCGTATAGGCCGTGAACGGCATGGCCGGATACAGGAGGTCGCCGGAACGCGAGCGGCCTGTATGCATCATCTTGTAGAACTCGTCGGCCGTCCAGGCGCCGATGCCGGTTTCCTTGTCGGGCGAAATGTTCGGCGAGTAGAGCGTGCCGAAGGGCGTCGCCATGGGGCGGCCGCCGGCGAACGGGCGTTCCGCAGGTTTGCTGTGGCATGCGATGCAGTCGGACGCACGAGCTAGGTATTCGCCGCGAGCGATGACGGATGCGTCCTGCGCGGGCGAGCCCTGCGCGAACGCGGCAAGGCAGACCGCGGTCCATGCGAGGACGCGACGGCTTGCGCCGCCGAGCGGGGCGAATCGTGAAAGAGGTGGCAGCGTCATTTGGGTTCGCCCGTGCCGCAGGTGAGCGCGAGGGGGAGTGACCCTTCCGTGGCCGGAGCGGGGCTTAACGGCTCCGGCAGGGAAGACAGCCATGCGGAAACCGCGGCGATGTCGCTGTCCGTCATGCGCACGGTGATCTTCTGCATGCAGTTGGGATGGCTCGATCCGCGTGCGCCGTACCGTGACGCCCCGAGCTGTGCGCTTATGTACTTGGCACGCAGACCGAGCAGGCCGGGAATGTTCGGCGACACGCCGGTAAGCGATACGCCGTGGCACGCCGTGCATGGCGGGATGTCCCGCGCCTTGTCGCCCTCGTTGGTGAGCTTCTTGCCGAGCGCCATTACCTGCGGGCTCGCGGTCGGCTTCGGCATGGTGGGGAAAGGTGGCTGCTGCGCCGCGAAATACTGGGCCATCTCATGGAGATAGCTGTCCGGCAGGTACTCCAGCAGGTACGTCATGGGCGCGTACTTGCGTTGACCGTTCCGGAACGCGGCGAGCTGGTTGTAGAGATAGCCGGCCGGCTTGCCCGCCAGGCGGGGGTAGTAGTCGTCGTGACTGCCCTCGCCACGGCTTCCATGGCAGCCGGTGCATGCCATCACGCGGGTTTCGATCGAATCGGGCAGCGTGACGCTGCTCGTCTGGGCGAACAGCACCGGTGCGCAGAAATACAACGCGAGGGCGAAGGCCGCCCGAACCAGCAAGTGGCCGCGCCGGAAAACGAATGCGGCTTTCAATGTCATCGACTGCTCCCCACGGAACAACGTCGAATGGCTTGTATCCAAAGTGGCTCGTGTTGTCACCAGGATCCCCTGCCGATCCGTCCATACACGGCCAGTGAACCAGAAGCGGCGGGTGGCAAACTTGATCTGGATCAATATCCGGGTCGTCGAAGCCGGTTCGAACTCGGATACGTTGCCGAAATTGCTTGGCGAGCGGGTAGCGGAAAGAGCCACCCGCTCGCGTCGTGCTGGATATCGCCGTGCGCCTACAGGGCACTTCAGGCGGCAAGCGAAGGCGCCGCCGGGAAATCCACCGGCACCTTCGTTACCGAATGCAGGTAATTGGTGATGGTCTTGTCGCCCACGGTGACCTTTGTGTCAAAAAAGAGGGTGGTGTTATTGGGCCGAGTAGCCGCCGTCGACGGCGACGATCTGGCCGGTGAGGTAGCTGGCCTTGTCACTGGCGAGGAAAACGATGGTCTGGGCGATCTCGTCGGCCGAGGCGGCGCGCTTAGCCGGGATCGTCGCGAGGAAACCTTCTTTTGCGGTGTCGTCGTTGCCGACGAAACGGTCCAGCATGTCCGTGGCGACAGGGCCCGGTGCAACCGCGTTGACGCGGACGCCCATGCCTGCGCCTTCGAGGGCTACCGCCTTCGTCATGCCCTCCACCGCATGTTTGCTGCCGACGTAGACGGACGCAGTGGCGATGCCGACATGCCCGGCGATCGACGACACATTGACGATTGCACCAGCACGCTGTTCCTGCATCACGCGCATCTCGTGCTTCATCGAGAGCAACGTGCCGAGCACGTTCGTGCTGAACGTGTTCTCGTAGTTGTCCGCCGTCTGTTCGGCGACAGGACCGAGTCGACCCTCGGTACCTGCGTTGTTCACGGCTACGTCGAGGCGCCCGAAACGCGCTACCGTCTGCTCCACTACGTTGCGGACGTCGGCCTCGTGCCGCACATCGGCGCGGATGAATTCGGCCTCGTTGCCCATGGCGCGCAATTCCGCGGCAAGGGCGTGCCCCGCCTCCTCGCGACGGCCGCTTACGACGAGGCGCGCACCCTCCTTGGCGAAGGCGAGGGCCGTGGCGCGACCGATGCCGGTCAGTGCGCCAGTGATCAGGACGACTTGGGTATTCATGTGCGACTCCGTGGCCGGTTGGCTGGTGGACGGCACTTTGATTGATGACATGACGGCCAACTAGACAGAAAACAGGCATATCATTCAGTCCTAATGGGAATATCTGGGGCTGGAGATGGACAAACTGCAAGCCATGCAGACCTTCGTGCGGGTGGTGGAGGCCGGCAGCTTTTCCGCCGTAGCCAAGGAGTCCGGAAGTACGCAGAGCGGGGTGAGCAAACAGGTGGCCGCCCTGGAACGGGAGCTGGGCGCGAAGCTGCTGGCGCGTACCACCCGCTCGCTCGCGCTCACCGAGGAGGGCGAGCGCTACTTCGAGCAGGCGAGGCGGCTGGTGGCCGAAATCGCCGAAGCGGAGGCGGCCCTCGACTCCGGCCGCCAGCAGCTGAAGGGCTGGTTGCGCGTCGCTTCATCGGTGGGTTTCGGACGCCTCAAACTCATGCCGCTGGTGCAAAGCTTCCTGGCGAAACACAGGGAGGTGAAAATCGACCTGAAGCTCAGCGATGGCTTCATCGACCTGGTGGAGGGCGGCATCGACGTGGCGGCTCGCATCGGGGACCTCTCAGACAGCAGCCTCATCGCGCGTCGCGTCGGGCAGTCCACACGAGAAGTGCTTGCGCACCGGAGCTACCTGCGCTCCCTGCCGAAGGGCATTGAAATCCCCCGCCACCCGGAAGACCTCATCCACCACAATTGCATCGTCTATACCGGCACGCGGATGCGCAGCGCATGGCATTTCGTCGCCGGCCCCGGAGCGCCCGATCCACTAGGCACCGAGCGTCGCGTTCCGGTCTCGGGCGATCTGCAAACCGACAGCAGCGAGGTGGTGCGCACCGCCGTGCTAGCGGGCATGGGCATCTGCTACACACCGACCTGGCTACTGGAGGCCGAGATCGCGTCCGGCCATGTCGTTCGGCTGATGCCCGACTGGTGCATACCGTCGCCCATCCACATGGTGAGCCCGCAGGAGCGACGGCATTCGGCGAAGGTGCGGGCGTTCGTGGACCATGTCGCCGGCTCCTTCGCCGCCGGCAATCAATGAAATGGACATGTCGAAATCGGGCCCGGCCGTTCGACGGAACAGTCAGAGGGCCTTCCTCTGTCATCACATCGAGGTGAAAACATCATGGGTACCGTCAATCTGCACCGCGTGCTGCGTACCACCCCCGAGCGCCTGTTCAAGGCCTTCACCGACCCGGACGCCATGGCCAAGTGGCTGCCGCCGTATGGGTTTACCTGCAAGGTCTTCGAGATGGATGCGAGGGTCGGGGGCACCTTCCGGATGGCGTTCACCAACTTCAGCACGGGAAACGGCCACGCCTTCGGCGGCAAGTACCTTGAACTGGAGCCGGGCAAGCGCCTCCGTTATACCGACGTCTTCGAGGACGCGAACCTCCCAGGCGAAATGGTCACCACCGTGACGTTCACGGCGGTGAGCGTGGGCACCGCGCTCGAGGTGACGCAGGAAGGCATTCCCGATGTCATCCCCACCGAGGCCTGCTACCTCGGATGGCAGGAATCGTTGATGCAGCTGGCGCAGCTGGTCGAGCCGAACATCCCGGATTGATATTCCCCATGCGCTGAAGATATGCCGGAAGTTGGCTTCCCCCGGGCCTCTGGGGGTGGCCAATGGCACATCAGCGGGAAAGCCCGAAGGGGATACCGTGTCGCATGCGGGAAGACCTTTAAGGGGGTGCGCATGCTCGGCTACTACCTGGAACTGGCCTTGCGCCACATGCGGCGCAATCCCATGCTCACGGCGCTGATGGTGCTCGCCATCGCCGTGGGCATCGGGGCAAGCATGACCACGCTCACGGTCATGCATCTCCTAGCGGGCGATCCGCTGCCCGGGCGAAGCCAGCACCTTTATTACCCGCAGGTGGATGTCAGTCCGGAGTCGAAGGGCCGCGAGCCCTACGACGTGCTCGACTACCAGACCGCCGTGGACCTGTGGAGCTCGCGCAAGGCGGACAGGCAGGCCCTGATCGTCAACAGCCCGGTAAAGCTGGAGGCGCCGGAATCCAGGCTGCCGCCGCTGATGTTGCCCATGCTCTCCACGACCTCGGACTTCTTCGCGATGTTCGACGTGCCGTTTCGCTACGGCAGGGGCTGGAGTGCGGACGACGATAGCGCTCGCTCCCGCGTCGCCGTCATCTCATCCGACCTCAACGAGAAGCTCTTCGGCGGCGCAAACAGCGTCGGGCGCACGTTGCGCCTGCGCGGCAAGGACGTGCGCATCGTCGGGGTGCTGGCTCCCTGGCGACCCTCGCCGCTGTTCTACGATGTGCGGGGCGGGCGGTTCTCGAACGGTGACACCGCGGATTTCTACAGCAAGCCCGAGGACGTGATCACGCCCCTCAACACGGCGCTGGACATCAACGACGGGAATTTCCAGCAGTTCACCTGCTGGAGCATGCCGGCCACCCCCGGCCACCTGCAGAACTCGCCTTGCGTCTGGGTGGCGTTGTGGGTGCAGCTGGGCGACGCCGCCAAGGTGGCCGCCTATCGGCGCTACCTCGACGACTATGCGGCGGAACAGAAGACGCTCGGTCGTATCAAGATCGCGAACAACAACCGCCTGCGCTCGCTCATGGAATGGCTGGACTTCAACGGCGTGGTGCCCAACGACGTGAAGCTCCAGACCATGCTGGCCTTCGCCTTCCTGGCCATCTGCCTGTGCAACGTCGTGGGCCTGCTCCTCGCCAAGTTCCTCCGCAGGGGCGGTGAGATCGGCCTCCGCCGCGCCCTGGGCGCCTCGCGCAAAACCGTCTTTGCGCAGTACCTGGTGGAAGCGGGCGTCATCGGCGTGGTCGGCGGCGTGGTCGGCCTGTTGCTCACGTTGGGCGGCCTCGCGCTGGTGCGGCGGCAGCCCGTGCCGTATGCCGACTTCATCCACCTCGACGTGTCGATGTTCGTGACGACCTTCGCGCTCTCCGTCGGGGTCAGCCTCCTCGCGGGCGTATTGCCGGCCCTGCGTGCGAGCCTCGTCGAGCCCGCGCTGCAACTGAAGGTGATCTGAGATGAGCATGACGCAGGTTCAGCCCATCCTCGCCGCGCTGCGCAAGCATCGCATCGCCACCGTCCTCATCGCGCTGGAAATCGCGCTGGCGTGCGCGGTGCTGTGCAACGCGTGTTTCCTCATCATGCAGCGCGTGCAGGCGATGCACGTGGTCAGCGGTGTGGACGAAGGCGCGCTCGCCACAATCAAGCTCGACGGCTTCGCTCCGGAGCAGGCCGCCGACCTCAATGCGCGCGTGCTATCCGCCATCCGCGGCGTTCCCGGCGTACAGGCGGCCACCGTCGTCAACGCCGTCCCGTTCAGTGAGCACGCGGGACGTGCGGGCGTGTTCCTGGATGCGGACAAGGCCCAGTTCGGGGGCGTGGTGGAGTTCTACCTCGCCAGCCCGGGCACGGCGGAGGCCTTCGGCCTGCACCTCGTCTCCGGACGACTTCCCACGCAGGATGAATACGCTCCCGTCGGAAACTTCGTGCCGAAGAACCCGCCGGTCATGATCACCCGCGCGCTGGCGGAGCACTTCTGGCCGGGCGAAAACCCGCTCGGAAAGACGTTCTGGAGCGGCGAGACCTTCCGCGTGATCGGTGTACTGGATCACCTTTCGGTCCCCGAGCCCGGCGGCGGCGAAGCGAAGGATCCCGACTGGTCGGTGTACGTGCCCGCCGAACCAGGGCCGGAGTTCGCGGGCCGGTACCTGCTACGCGCCGCCCCGAGCGACCTGCCGAGCGTGATGCGCCGGGCCAGGGAGGCGGTGCTCAAGGCCGCCCCGGAAGCGGTGATGGACCAGGCACAAAGCCAGACCATCGGCGAACTGCGCAGCCGCTACTTCCTCGGCTCCAGGGTGATGGCCGCACTGTTGGCTGGCGTGGTGGTCGCACTGCTGGGCACGACGGGGCTGGGCATCGTGGGCCTTGCAAGCTTCTGGGTGGCGCAGCGAAGGAAACAGATCGGGGTGCGTCGCGCCCTGGGTGCCACGAGCGGCGACATCCTGCGCTACTTCCAGATCGAGAACTTCCTGATCGTCACCGTCGGCATCGTTCTCGGCATGGCGTTGGCCTTCGGCATCAATGCCGGCCTGATGAAGTTCTATGAGTTGCCGCGCCTTCCTGTCTGGTACCTGCCTATGGGCGCGATCGCGCTATGGATCCTCGGCCAACTGGCCGTGCTGGCGCCCGCGCTGCGAGCGGCGTCCGTTCCCCCCGTTGTCGCGATGCGATCGGCGTGACCGTGACCGAGGGTGTCCGCATGCAGCGTCCGCGGACAGCCTCGTCGAGCGACAGGAGACACCGCGACCGCATCCTTTGCCGCGGTAACGGCCAGACGGTGGACTTTTCGACACCGGCACGCTTCTTGCTGATTCGCCCTCATCGATACGTACTCCCTAGGGGCGAACATGCAGAAGCGGAAGCTAACCACGTACCTTGGCCTGTTGCTGGCGCTTGCCGGCGGCTTGCCCGTCGCGGCAGGCGCCGAGGATCTCCTCGACATCTATCGCGAGGCGGTGGCCAACGATCCCGTGCTGGCCACCGCCGACGCGCGTCGGCTGGTGGTGGCCGAGGGCGTGCCACAGGCGCGTGCAGCGCTCCTTCCGCAGCTGTCCGCGGGCCTCAGCCTCCAGCAGTTCCACCCGGGCTACAGCGGGGTCACCAACGACAACAACGGCAACGCGGAGGTGGTGTCTGGAAGCGGGCACAGCCGCCAACGCGACCTTTCGCTCAGTCTCGACCAGACCGTGCTGGACCTTTCGAAGTTCGCGCGCGAACGGCAGGCCAAGCTGACGGCCGAGTCGCAGAACGCCACGTACGAGGGCGAGTTGCAGGACCTCTACGTCCGCACCACCACGGCGTACTTCGACGTGCTGGTGGCGCAGGACCAGGTGGAGGTGTTCCGATCGTACGAGGATGCGTACAAGCAGCAGTACGACCAGGCCGCCACGTTGTTCAAGCAAGGGTTGGCTCCGGAGGCCGACCTCACGCAGTCGCAGGCGTATTACCTCTATATCAAGTCGTCCCGCGTCAATGCGGAAACGGCGCTGAAGGACGCGCGTCGCGCGCTCCAGCAGCTGACCGGCAAGGAACCGGGTGCGCTCAAGACGCTGCGCGACGACCTGCCCATGGACAAGCCCACGCCGGACAATGCCGACGCATGGGTACAGCAAGCCATGCAGCAGAGCCCTCAGGTGCTGGCGGCCACTCATCTCGTCCATGCGGACGAGCACTCGATCAACGCAGCGCGTGCGGGACACCTTCCCACCGTGAACCTGGCGGTCGGCTACGACAAGGCCGGCGCCTGGTCGAACCGGTTGCCTGGCTCATCCAGCTACGGCACGGGCAACACCACGGTCGGCCTCGTGCTCTCGGTGCCGCTCTTCAGCGGTGGGCTCACCCAGTCGCAGGTTCGCCAGGCGATCCACCAGCGCGACGCGGACCAGGGCGAGCTGGAGTCTGTACGTCGCCAGACGGCGCGGGATGCCTACAACTACTTCAACCTGGTGGAGGCGGGCATCGTGCAGGTAAGCGATGCCCGCAACGCCGTCGATGCGGCCAAGAAGGCCCTGGCGTCCATGCGCGCGGGATACGACATCGGCACCCAGAGCCTGACCAACGTGGTGGTGGCGATCCAGACCGTGGCCGAGATCCGCAGCCAGTACACCGCCCTGCGCCACCAGTTCATCCTCAACAAGCTCCTTCTCAAACGCACTGTCGGTGCGGCTACGCTGAAGGACATCGAGGACATCAACCGGCTCCTTCAGTAATCTGTGCGGAGCGTCGGCGGTCGAAGGGAGCTAAATCATGGAATGCAGGATCACCCGCAGATGGCTGATCATGGGCTGTTTCGCCCTCGTGTCCACCCTGTCGTTTTCCGCGCATGCAGCGGACGATGACGAGTCCCGTATCCGCGCCGCCGACACACGATTCTGGCAGGCATACAACGCCTGCGACATGAAGACGATGGACGGGCTGATCACGAAGGACGTCGAGTTCTACCATGACAAGGGCGGGCTGACGGCGGGACGGGAAGCGCTGATCGAGTCGTTGCGCAAGGGGCCGTGCGGCGATCCAAAGATGCATCTTCGGCGCGAGGCGGACGGGAAGAGCATCGCGTTCCATCCCATGAAGGGGGGCTACGGCATCCTCTCCGGCCGCCACCTTTTCTACGTCACGAATGCGGGCAGCGCCGAACGCCTGGACGGGCAGGCCGAGTTCACCGCGCTCTGGAAGTACGACGGCGGACAATGGCGCATGCATCGCGTGCTCAGCTACGACCATGGGCCGGCCGCCTATACGCCTCCGGCCCGTACGTTCGCCCTGCCCGCCGCCGCGCTCGATGCCTTCGCGGGGCGATACCGTTCGCAGCACGTGGGCGACATCGTCGTCATAGTGGACGGCGATCACCTGAAGCTGACGGCCGGCACCCTGGTCGTCACGCTCTATCCCGAAGCGGCGAACCGGTTCTTCGCGAAGGAGCGCGACCTGCGTTTCCAGTTCGACGTGGGCGGCGAGGGCAAGGCGCGTGCGCTGGCGGTGTATGAAAACGGTGCCGTCAGCGAACGCGCCGAGCGCGTGCCCTAGCGAGTTGCCGATACCGTCGGCACTCCGTCCTTCAGCTCGAACCGGAACGCATAGTCGAGGCTGAAGGGCTCGGTGGTGCGCGTGGTGTTGAACCTGCCCTTGGCGTCCTCGTGATCCTGGACCACCGTCATCGGCGTATAGCGCCAGCGAAGCACGGCGTCCCGGACCGCCGCGAAGAACGCGCCGTGGTGTTCGCCGCCCATGGTGTCGAGGTCGCGTACATCGGTGACCTTACCCTCGCCGTCGACAATCACCTTGGCGTGGATGGTTGTCGCAAGGTTCGCCGACACCAGTTCCGGCGGGTACACGGGCGGCGGATTGTCGATGGGTTGCGCGCCGAACGTGTGTTGGCCCTTGGTCGCCTGATACCGGTCGGAGTCCTTCGCCGGCATCGTGTCGTAGCTCACCTTGCCGTCCTTCGTGGAGCCGTAAGGGCCGACATGGGTGGCCGGCTGGTCGTGGGCGCAGCCAGCCAGTGAGACCACGGCGGCAAAAGATAACGCGGCGTGGCGAAGCGTCTTCGTGCGGTTCATGAGATCCCCTGATCCTGTTGGTATGCCCATGATAGCCGGGGGACGGGCGCCCCGCCCCACTAAGCGATTCGTAAGGTTCTCGATCCAAGGCGCATTCAATGTCATGTCCCATGAGTTCATGCGGCGCATGAGTGCCGAATTCATGACGAACAAAATATGAGATGACTGCCGAAACCGTTCCAACTGGTTGCATTCGAAATCGTTGTTATAGACGTCCAAATTGCGAACCGTTTGCATTTGTCGGACAAATAATGTGCTGCGCGGAACTGTGCTTGCAGTAACGTGATGTCGCTCACACAAATCGGCCTTTGACGTTCATTCATTCGCTTCGTGCTTGAGCTATAAGGTTCTACACGCCGTGAAGGCGTGGTCGTAACGTCGGCATAGAAACGGACAGCTGTAACAGGGGGAGCTGTAGACGCCATGGACACGTATCCACCTACGCGGCCGGAACGGCCGAAAGCGAAACGGCTCTCCTTGTGGAGCCGAAGTCATGGATTGGCGCCGCCGCGCATGGCGATGTCGCATCCACCGCCGCAGTGATCGGCATCTGACCCACTGATTCCCGAATACCGCCGTCATCCGACGTGCGCGGCCATTGCCGTGCGCGACAGAAGACTGCGGCCGCAAACTCCGGGGAATACCGATACGCCATAGCGCGAAGCGCGGCTTGCGCCGTGCGACGGGCACGTGTGCGCGGTTCGACTCCCCGGCTGATGACTCCCGTGCATCTCCCCACGCAACAGGAAACCGATATGAACAGGATTTACAGCAAGATCTGGAACCGGGCCTTGAACCAGCTCGTGGTTGCTTCGGAATTGGCCAGCAATCGCTCAGGCGGTAAAACTGTGGAACGACGCGTGGGCCGGGCGCCGGCGCATCGTCTGGCCACCTTCCTCGTCGGCACTGTCGGGTTGGTCGGAAGTCTCGTGTGGACGACCTCGGCACAGGCGCAGGTCAGTTGCGCGAATCCGCCCTACAACGCGTACGCCGGCTCGGCGACGTGCGCCGGCTATCAGTCCGCCGCGGATGCAGGCGGCGCGACTGCCATCGGATACGCTGCCCACAGTGCTGCCCTGAATTCCATCACCCTTGGCTTCCAGGCCTACGCGCTGGGGGTCAATTCAATCTATCTGGGTGCCCGGACCGCGGCAGGAACTGGTGCGCTGGCGGATTCTGCCATCGCTATCGGTACAGACGTCGCCGCAACCGGCAATGGCGTCGTCGCCATCGGTACCCAGGCGAAGGCGGACCAGAGCTCTGCCGTCGTTATCGGTACGTCGTCCAGCAGCACCGGGTCGACAGGCAGCGTCTCCATAGGCATCGGATCCAGCGCGACGACGGCGCCCTTTGGCGTCGCCATCGGTTACAACGCTGCGGTGTCGAATGGCGAGGGCGTCGCATTGGGTGGTTCTTCGGTCGCCAATGGCCAGGGGGCACTGGCGGCTGGCCTGGGAACCCAGAGCATGGCCGTCCATTCCACCGCCGTCGGCTTCCAGGCTTACGCGACTGCGCTCAATGCCATTTACCTGGGACCCCGCACGACAGGGGCAGGTGCGTCGGCCGAATCGGCCATCGCTATCGGCACGGACGTCACCTCATCGGGCCTTTATGCCGTAGGTCTGGGGTTTCAGGCACAGGCGACCCAAGCCGATGCTCTCGCGATAGGCAGGCAAGCCAAGGCCACCGGTATCAACGCCATGTACCTTGGTGCATTACAAAGCGGCATCGCAGGTAGCGGCGCAACGGCAAACAACGCCATCGCCGTCGGCATCGACGTTACGGCTAGCGGAGTCGGCTCAGTCGCAATGGGTAACTTCACGGTGGCGTCGGGTGCGAACGCCGTGGCGCTCGGCAGCAGTTCCGCCACAGGCGCCTCCGCCGTCGCCCTTGGGCGAGCCAACGTCGCATCGGCCACGAATGCGCTGGCGCTCGGATTCACGTCCCTCGCCCAGGCGGCTTCCACGATCGCCATCGGCGACACGAATACGGTGGCGGCCGCGGCCGGTACCGGCGCCATCGCCGGCGGCCATAACTCGCAAGTGCTGGGAGGAACGGGCGCGATCGCGTTCGGCGAAGGGCAGACGGCGAACGGCAACGGCGCGGTTGCAATCGGCGATCCGAACTCGGCGACGGGCAATGGCGCCGTCGCCGTGGGCGCGAACAACACCGCGAACGGAGACGGTGCAGTGGCGCAGGGCAACGGGAACAACGCGCAAGGCGTCGGTTCCGTGGCCGTCGGCAATACCAGCAGCGCGCTCGGCGCCGGTTCCATCGCGCTCGGCAATACCGCCACGGCGAACAACGCGAACGACGTGGCTTTGGGGTCCGGATCCACCACCGCCGCGGCGGTGGGCACGACCGGAACGACGATCAACGGCGTGACCTATGCGTTCCAGGGCACCACACCCGGCAGCACGGTCAGCGTGGGCTCGACTGGCGCGGAACGCACGATCACCAACGTCGCGGCGGGGCGTATCGACGGCGCCAGCACCGATGCCATCAACGGCTCGCAGCTGTTCGCCACCAACCAGGCGGTGACCGGGCTCGGCACGAGCGTGACGAACCTCGGCAATACCGTTACCAATCTCGGCGATACCATCGCCACTACCATCGGCGGTGGCACCACCTACGATCCGGCGACGGGCAACATCACGACCAGCGTCACGTACGGCGGCAACACCTACAGCTCGCTGCAACAGATATTCAACCAGATCGACGGCGACGTCGCCGCGGGCGCGGTTCACTACTTCAGCGTCAACGACAACGGCACGCCTGGCGCGAACTATGCCAACGACGGTGCCACCGGTCTCAACGCGCTGGCCGCCGGCGTCGGTGCCACCGCCACCGCCGATAACGCGACCGCACTCGGCCAGGGCACAGGGGTGTCGGTGCTCGGTGGCGTCGCGCTGGGCTCCGGTGCAGTGTCGGATCGCGCGATCGCGCCCGATTCGGGGTCGATCATGGCGGGCACGCACCTCATTCCGTTCAATACGAGCGACCGCACACTGCGCGGCGCCGTCTCCGTCGGCAATGCCACCGACTTCCGCCAGGTCACCAATGTGGCCGACGGCACGGAAGACCAGGATGCGGTCACGCTGCGTCAGCTGAAGGGCGCGCTGACCTCGTTCGCGGTCACGCCGCTGCAGTATTTCCATGCCAACTCGACGGCGACGGACTCGGCGGCCGTAGGCCAGGAATCGGTGGCCATCGGACCGCAGACCACGGTGAACGGTAACAACGGCATCGGCATGGGCAATGGCGCGATCGTGCAGGCCACCGCACCCGGCGGCATCGCCATTGGCCAGAACGCGACCACGAACCTCGCCGACGGGCTGGCACTGGGCAACAACGCCACGTCCAACGGCATCCAGGCGATCGCTCTCGGTACCGGTGCGCAGGCTGCGTTCGCGGGAAGCGTGGCACTCGGTGCCGGTTCGGTAACGGACGCCGCGGTCGGCACGGCAGGAACGACCATCAACGGCACGGCCTACGCGTTCGCGGCCCCCACGCCCGGCTCGACGGTGAGCGTGGGTGCACCGGGCGCGGAACGCACCATCACCAACGTCGCGGCGGGACGCGTCGATGGCGGCAGCACCGACGCGATCAATGGCTCGCAGTTGTTCGCCGCCACACAGGCTATCGGCACCGTCGGTACGTCGGTGACGAATCTTGGCAATACGGTGACGAACCTCGGTAACACCGTCACCAACCTCGGCGACAGCATCGCGGGAGGCATCGGGGGCGGTACCACGTACGATCCCGTTACAGGCCAGATCAATACCAGCATTACCTACGCCGGGAATACCTACAGCTCGGTTCAGCAGATCTTCGACCAGATCGGCACCAACGGCATCAAGTATTTCCATGCCAATTCGAACCTCGCCGACTCGCTTGCCAACGGCATCAACAGCGTAGCCATTGGCCCGGTCTCCACGGCGAACACCGATAACGCGGTGTCGATCGGTAACGGTGCAACGGCGGGAAGCAACGTGGGCGATGTCGCCCTGGGCGCCGGTTCGACGACCGCGCCGGTGGTGCAGACGGGCGGTGGCACCATTGCCGGTACGGCGTACACCTATGCTGGCGCCACGCCGGGCAGCACGGTGAGCGTGGGTGCGCCGGGCGCCGAGCGCACCGTCACCAATGTCGCGGCGGGCCGCATCGACGGCGGCAGCACCGACGCCGTGAACGGATCGCAGCTCTACGCCACCAACCAGGCGATCGACGCGTTGAACACCACCGTCATCAACAACGCCACGCACTACTACAGCGTCAACGATAACGGCGTTACCGGCGGCAACTACGACAACAACGGTGCCACCGGCCTCAACGCGGTCGCATCCGGCGTAGGTTCCACCGCCACAGCGCAGAACGCCACGGCCCTTGGCCAGGGCACGTCCGCGTCCGTGCTCGGCGGCGTGGCACTCGGCTCGGGCGCGGTGTCCGACCGGGCCATCGCACCGGCATCGGGCTCCGTCACCGCGGGTACGCACGTGATTCCGTTCAACACCACCGATCGCACGTTGCTCGGTGCCGTGTCGGTGGGCAACGCCACCGACTTCCGCCAGATCACCAACGTGGCCGACGGCACCGAGGACCAGGACGCGGTGACGCTGCGTCAGTTGAAAGGATCGCTGGCCTCGTTCGCGGTGACGCCCACCAAGTACTTCCACGCCAATTCCGCCGCCAGCGATTCGGCGGCCGTCGGTGCGGAATCGGTGGCGGTCGGTCCGGAAACCACGGTGAACGGCGACAACGGCATCGGCATCGGCAACCACGCCATCGTGCAGCAGACGGCACCGGGCGGTATCGCCGTGGGCCAGGATTCCACGGCGAACCTCGCCGACGGTGTGGCCCTCGGCACGGGTGCTACCTCGAACGGCATCCAGGCGCTTGCGCTTGGCGCGGGTTCCGAGGCGGCGTATGCCGGCAGCGTGGCATTGGGTTCCGGCTCCGAAACGGCGGCCGCCGTCGGCACGGCTAACACCACCTTGGCCGGCGTGACCTACGCCTTCGCCGGCAGCACGCCGGGTTCCACGGTGAGTGTCGGTGCGGCGGGCGCGGAGCGGACGATCACGAACCTGGCGGCGGGACGCATCGGCGAACTCAGCACGGATGCCATCAACGGTTCGCAACTCTTCGCCACCAACGCCTCGATCAACGCCCTTTACTCCGAACTGACCAACCTCAGCAACACGATCAACAACCTGCCGGCGGGTGGCGGCGGCACTACCAACAACACGTACCAGACCAGCCCTGACAACACGTCGACCGCCTCGGCGGGAGGAAACAATTCCACCGCGGCTGGTGCTGGCTCATCGGCCACGGGCGACAACAGCACGGCGGTCGGTGCCGGTTCCACCGCGACCGGTGACAACAGCGTGGCGATCGGCGCGGGATCGGTCGCCAATGGGAGCAACACCGTGTCGGTCGGCTCCGCCGGCCACGAGCGCACGGTCACCAATGTCGCGGCCGGTGTGAACCCCACCGACGCGGTGAACGTGGGCCAGCTGGACCAGGCCATCGACAGCGCGAAGAACTGGACGAAGGATTATGTCGACCAACGCTTCCAGTCCGTGGATCGCGACCTCAACCGAGTCGGCAACCGTGCCAACGCGGGCATCGCCTCCGCCATGGCGATGGCGAGCCTGCCGCAGGCCTACCAGCCGAACCAGAACGCCGCCGCCGTATCGTTGGGCAGTTTCCATGGCGAGACGGGCATCGCCGTCGGCATGTCCACGGTGACGGAAAGCGGGCGCTACGTCTTCAAGCTCAACGCCACCACCAATTCGCGCGGCGATGCGGGCGCGGGCGTCGGCGCGGCCGTGGTGTGGTGAGGAGCGAACCCATGAATGCCAACAAAGGAATCAACACCATGCGCGCATCGTTCAAGTCTCTCGCCGTCGCTTCACTGGCCGTGGCCCTGGCCGCCTGCGGCAACGTGAGCCAGGAGGTCGCGAAGGACGGCCACTCCGCGGGAACCTTGGTGTGGCCTGCGACGAGCGAGGTCACCCCGATGCACAAGGGCGGCACGTTCCCTAACCTTGCCAACCTTCGCCAGGTGAAACCGGGACTGGAGAAACAGCAGGTGTCCGACCTCATCGGTTACCCGCACTTCAGTGAAGGCATCTGGGGCGTGCGCGAGTGGAACTACGTGTTCAACTTCCGCCGGCCGGGCAGCGACGAAGTGACCGTGTGCCAATACAAGGTGCTGTTCGACGACGACAAGCGCGCGCAAAGCTTCTACTGGAAACCGGAGGCGTGCGCACGGTTCCTCGACGAACCCGCGCCCCCGCCTGCATCCGCGGTTGCCGAACGGATGCCTGAACACATCACGTTGTCCGCGGATGCGTTGTTCGCGTTCGACAAGTCCGATCTCACTCCGGAAGGGAAGGCGGCAGTGACGGACCTGGCGGTCAAACTTCGCTCGCACATGGCGAATATCCAGGGCATCCGTGTCACCGGCTACACGGACCGCCTGGGCACCCACGCCTATAACCAGCCGCTATCCGAACGCAGGGCGCGCGCCGTGATGGATGCCCTCGTCGCCGACGGCGTACCGCGCACGAAGATCGTCGCGGAGGGGTTGGGGGAAAGCGATCCGGTGAAGGATTGCCCGGACGGTGCGCATGCCGGGCTGGTCGCGTGCCTCGCACCTAACCGCCGTGTGGAAGTCAGAGTGGAGCAGTCCTGACGGAGAGCGAGCGCGGCGTATGACCTCGCCGCAGATGTAGAAGGCGCGCTGGCGCGGGAAGGGGGTTCAATGCGAACCCCGTCGCGCCAGCGCGCTTCACGCAAAGCTTTAACCGGGCGTTTTCGCGCGTTGACGATGCGCGGTTTGCTTCGCCCGGTTACCGCAGGCCGCCATGCTGCACCAGCGGCGAACATGGCCGCGCGTGTGGTCGGCGAACAGAAGGGTGCAGGTCGGACCTTCGCAAGCCTTGATATATGAGAAGTCTTCCTCGGCGACCAGCTTCGCCATGGCTTCGCCGATCGGTTGCAGCAGCGATTCCGGCGACGACCATCGACGCGTGCGGACGAATCGAAGTTTGTCGCTGCCTTCGCCTGACACGATCTGCGCGAAGCCTTCGTCCCGCGAGAGCAGTTGGTTGAGGGGGTCCAGATCCCTCAGGTTTCCCGCGTCGAGCGCGCGGCCTTTATTCGCGCGGACAAAACCCCGGAACCACTCGCGCAGGCTGCGCGCCTGATCGGCGAGGCGGTCGAGTTCGCCTGGCATCGCGCGCACGCGCATCGCACCCAGCACGTCCGGGGGAACCATCCCGGCCTGTGCCAGCCAGGCAAGGAGCCCGGCGCCGTCGTCGATCCAGTCGACAGGCACATCCACCGGCGTGGCCACCGAATTCAGGAAATCCAGGCCTGGGGCATCGGCGATGAACACGGGAGGCAAGGACTGGGACATGGCTTGAGAGACCCCTCTTTAGGATCGGAAAAGTAACCGCTCAAAAAGCACTTGACAAGTTATTCTGGCAAGACATAACCTCTCTACCTACATCGAGACGGTTATTAAGAACTTCAAGCGGGAGCCCGTGATGCGTAAATCCGATACAACATTTGTTCTGGTTCACGGCGCTTGGGCCGACGGGTCAGGCTGGGCCAAGGTGCTCACGCGGCTCCTCCATGGGGGTCACAAGGTGGTTACGGCGCCGTTGCCGATGACGACGCTCGCCGACGATGTGGCTTCCCTCGAACGGACCGTGGAGAGGGCCGGCGGGCCGGTTATCCTGGTCGGCCACGCCTATGCGGGCGCCGTCATCGGCGCGACACGACATCCGGCCGTGAAGGGCCTCGTTTATATAGCCGCCCTGGTGCCGGACGAGGGTGAGACGGTGGCGGATGTCTTCTACCGCGCCGAGCCGCATCCCATGGCGCCGCAACTGGCCCCGGATAGTCACGGGATCATCTGGCTTCCCGAGCGGGCGTTCGCGCAGGCCTTCGCGCCGGACGCCGCTGCCGATGAGCAGGCGCTTCTCGCCGCGACGCAGCGCCCCATCTCGAGGGCCTGTATCACCGTGCCCGTGCCTCGCCCGCTGTGGAAGGACGTACCGGCCTGGTACCTGCTGGCCGAGAACGACCGGATGATCGTGGCAGGCACCCAGCGATTCATGGCGGAACGCGCGAATGCAAGCATCGTGCAGCGTCCCGTCGATCACGCGCCAGCCGTCACGGCGCCCGACGCGGTGGTGGACCTGGTCCTCCAGGCTGCCCGAGCCGTCTCGGCCTGAAAACCTTATGGAGGCAATGCCATGACTACGATCAACTACCGCACCGTCAACGTCGACGGGTTCAACGTGTTCTATCGCGAAGCGGGCCCGGCGGATGCACCGAAGCTGCTCCTGCTCCACGGGTTCCCGTCGTCAAGCCACATGTTCCGTGACCTGATACCCCTGCTTGCGGATCGTTTCCACATCGTGGCGCCGGACCTGCCGGGCTTCGGCCTGTCCGACATGCCATCGCGCGAGACCTTCGCCTATACCTTCGACCACCTGGCCGACGTGATCGACCGCTTCACGGAGGTGGTGGGATTTGACGCTTTCGCGGTCTACGTGTTCGATTACGGCGCACCCACAGGCTTTCGCATCGCGGCGCGCCACCCCGAACGGATCACGGCGATCATCTCGCAGAACGGCAACGCCTACGAGGAAGGGCTGAGCGAGGGATGGAACCCGATCCGCGCGTACTGGCAAGACCCCACGCCTGCGAATCGCGAGGTGTTGCGAGACATGCTGAGGCCGGAGACCACGCGCTGGCAGTACGTGCACGGGGTGAGCGACGAATCGCGCGTTTCGCCCGACGGCATCGCGCTCGACAACCATTACCTGGCCCGCCCGGGTGCCGATGAAGTCCAGCTGGACCTGTTCGGCGACTACAAGAACAACGTGGCGCTGTATCCGGCCTTCCAGGCGTATTTCCGCAAGCACAAGCCGCGCTTCCTCGCCGTATGGGGCAAGAACGATCCCTTCTTCCTGCCACCGGGTGCCGAGGCGTTCAAGCGAGATATCCCCGACGCGGAAGTGCGCTTCTTCGACACCGGTCACTTCGCGCTGGAAACCCATGCGCCCGATATTGCGCGGGCCGTCGGCGACTTCCTTTCCCGTTGACCGGCACAGAGCCGCCCATGCGCCACAGTCGAGGTTTTCCATGACCAACAGAGTCGCCATCGTAACGGGAGCCAGCCAGGGAATCGGGCAAGCCGTCGCGGTCCGTCTTGCGCGCGATTTCGGGGCGGTAGTCATCGTGGCACGCAACCGCGAAAAGCTGGAAGAGACTGCACGGATCGTGCAGGGCACCGGTGCCGAAGCACTCGTACTCGACATCGATCTGACGGAACCGTCGTCCGCCAAGGTCATCGTGGCGAGAACGCTGGCGGCGTGCGGTCGTATCGACGCCGTGCTCAACATAGCCGGCGCCGTGCCGCAGATCGACGTGCTGGAAATGACCGACGAGCAATGGGATGCAGGGATGGCGCTCAAGCTGCACGCCGCTCGCCGTCTTACCGTGGCGGCCTGGCCGGCATTGATGATCGCGAAGGGCTCGGTCGTGATGATCGCTGGCACGTCGGCCACCGTACCAAGGGCATCCCAAGCGGCCGTGGGTACCATCAACGCCGCGATCGTCGCGTTGGCGAAGGCATTCTCCGACCGCGGCATCGTCGACGGTGTGCAGGTGAACAGCGTGCTGCCGGGCGCGGTGTTCACGGAGCGGCGCCGTGCCTATCTCGAACGCTGGGCTCCCGTGCACGGGTTCACCGTGGAGGAAGCCACCGAGCGGTTCCCGGCCGAAGCAGGGATCACGCGATTCGGCCAGCCGGAAGACATTGCGGAACTGATGGCCTTCCTGGTGTCCCCGGCCGCCCGTTGGATGACCGGATCGGCCCTGCGCATGGATGGTGGAGAGGTCAAGGCGGCCTGAACTTCCGGGTGACCGCATCTTCGCCGCCGCTTCACACGTTTCGCCGGATCGTCTCTGACGCAAGGAGATCGAGCCATGTCATCGACTGTGCCTCCCATGTTCGCCGACTCCGAGAATGTGGAGCGCTAGAGTTCCGTCGGGTCTCCGTTCGGCCCCGTCGCCGTGGCGGTCCCTGCGACGATGGTCTACGCTCCAACGGTTAGTCCAGCCCGCCTGTCCAGGCTAAATCCCCAACAGCGCTGAGGGACTCCATCATGGATTCATCGAACGACTGGAAATTCACCCGGCGCGACGTCCTGAAGATGGGCGCCGTGTCGGTCACGGCCCTGGCGACACCTCGGCTCGTGACTGCCGCCTCCGAGTCCGGTGCCGCCGCCAAGCCGGTCACCACGAAGGTCGCCTTCGACGTGAACGGCACCTCGCAGGCGCTCGAACTCGATACGCGCACCACCCTGCTCGACGCGTTGCGCGAGCACATGCATCTCACCGGTACAAAGAAGGGCTGTGACCACGGCCAATGCGGCGCCTGCACTGTCATCGTCGATGGCCGCCGCATCAACAGCTGTCTTACGCTTGCCGTGATGCACCAGGGCGCGAAGATCACCACCATCGAAGGCTTGGGCAATCCCGGCAAGCTCCACCCCATGCAAGCCGCCTTCGTGAAGCACGACGGCTACCAGTGCGGCTATTGCACGCCGGGACAGATCTGCTCGGCCGTGGCGGTGCTGGACGAGATAAAGAACGACATCCCCAGCCACGTCACGGGCGACCTGACGGCGAAGGCGCAGTTCAGCCGCACGGAGGTGCGTGAACGCATGAGCGGCAACATCTGCCGCTGCGGCGCGTACTCCAATATCCACGATGCGATCGAGGAAGTGGCCGGGGGTGCGGCATGAGACCCTTCACCTACGAACGCGCCGAATCGCCCAAGGCTGCCGCCGCCGCTGCGGCAAAGACCCCCAATGCCAAGTTCATCGCAGGCGGTACCAACCTGCTCGACCTGATGAAGATCGACATCGAGCAGCCCGCCCACCTGATCGACGTGAACGGCCTCGATCTTGCCCGCATTGAGAGCACGGACGAGGGCGGTGTACGCATCGGCGCGCTGCTGCGCAACACCGATCTAGCCGCCGATGCGCGTATCCGGCGAGATTACCCGCTGTTGTCGCGCGCCCTGCTTGCCGGTGCGTCCGGCCAGTTGCGCAACAAGGCCACCACCGCCGGCAACCTGCTCCAGCGCACCCGCTGTCCTTATTTCTACGACACCAACCAGGCCTGCAATAAACGGCTGCCGGGCAGCGGCTGCGCGGCGCTCGGCGGTTTCAGCCGGCAGCACGCCGTGGTCGGTGTCAGCAAGGCATGCATCGCCGTGCATCCGAGCGACATGGCGGTGGCCATGCGCGCCCTCGATGCGACCGTGGAAACCGTGAAGCCCGACGGCAGCGTGCGACGCATCCCTATCGCCGATTTCCACACGCTCCCCGGCAACACGCCACACATCGAGAATGTGCTCGCCAAGGGTGAACTCATCACGGCGGTGACGCTGCCCAAGCCCATTGGCGGCCGCCAGCTCTATCACAAGGTGCGCGACCGCGCGTCTTACGCATTCGCGCTCGTGTCGGTCGCCCTCGTGGTCCAGACGGACGGCAGCGGGCGCGTGGCGCTCGGTGGCGTGGCGCACAAGCCGTGGCGCGTCGACGCTGCGGACGCGGAACTGCCGAACGGCGCGAAGGCCGTGGCCACGCGGTTGCTCGCCGGTGCGCAGACTACCGAAGACAACAAATTCAAGGTCACGCTGGTGGAGCGCACCCTCGCCGCGACACTGGCCGAAGCGAAGGAGCGGACGGCATGAAGTTCGACACTCCCGCCACCACCAACCCCATCGATCGCCTGAAGGTCGTCGGCAAGCCCGTCGATCGCATCGAGGGGCCGCTGAAGACAACCGGCACGGCGCACTATGCGTACGAACGCCACGACGTCGCGCCGAACCACGCATACGGCTACGTCGTCGGGTCGTCGATCGCGAAAGGCCGCATCGTCGCCATCGATACGTCGAAGGCACGCCGCTCACCGGGCGTGCTGGCCGTCGTCACCGCGCAGAACGCCGGAAAGCTGGGCAAGGGCAAGTACAACACGGCACACCTCCTCGGCGGCCCCGACATCGAGCACTACCACCAGGCCGTGGCCGTGGTGGTGGCGGAAACCTTCGAGCAGGCGCGTTCCGCGGCGCAGCTCATCCATGTTGATTACAGCCGCGCGAAGGGCAACTTCGATCTCGCCGCCGCCAGAGGCTCCGCCGCCAAACCCAAGGGCGGCAAGCCCGACACGGCGGTGGGCGACTTCGACAAGGCGTTCGCCGGGGCCGCGGTGAAACTGGACGCGACGTACACCACGCCCGACCAGACGCACGCGATGATGGAGCCGCATGCGACCATCGCCGCATGGGAGGGCGACAAGCTCACCTTGTGGACATCGAACCAGATGGTGGACTGGAGCCGCGGCGACGTGGCGACCACGCTGGGCATTCCGAAGGAGAACGTGCGCCTGGTGTCGCCATACATCGGCGGCGGGTTCGGCGGCAAGCTGTTCGTCCGCTCCGACGCGATCATGGCGGCGCTCGGCGCACGCGCCGCGGGCCGGCCCGTGGCGGTGGCCCTGCAGCGTCCGCTCATGATGAACAACACCACCCATCGCCCCGCCACGATCCAGCGCATACGCATCGGCACGTCGAAAGACGGCAAGATCGACGCCATCGCCCACGAAAGCTGGTCTGGCGACCTTCCTGGCGGCGATCCGGAAACCGCGGTGTCGCAGACACGCCTGCTTTATGCGGGCCCGAACCGCATGACGGCGATGCGCCTGGCGGTGCTCGACCTGCCCGAAGGCAACGCCATGCGCGCACCCGGCGAGGCGCCGGGCATGATGGCGCTGGAGATCGCCATCGACGAGATCGCCGAGAAGGCGGGCATCGACCCCGTCGAGTTCCGCATCCTCAACGACACGCAGGTGGATCCGGAAAATCCAAAACGGCCCTTCTCGCAGCGCCGCTTCGTGGAATGCATGCGAACGGGCGCGAAGAAGTTCGGCTGGGAACGGCGCCAAGCGCGCCCGGGCAGCGCGCGCGAGGGCCGTTGGCTGAAAGGCATGGGCGTGGCCTCGGCGTTCCGCAATAACCTCGTGATGAAGTCGGCGGCACGCGTGCGCCTGGAGCGCAGCGGACGCCTCGTCGTCGAAACCGACATGACCGACATCGGCACCGGCAGCTACACCATCATCGGCCAGACCGCGGCCGAGATGCTCGGCCTGCCGCTGGACCGCGTGGACGTGCGCCTCGGCGACTCCACGTTTCCGGTCTCGGCCGGGTCGGGTGGGCAGTGGGGCGGCAACAGCTCCACCGCCGGTGTTTACGCGGCCTGCGTGAAACTGCGCGAGGCGATTGCGCAGAAACTGGGAGTCGACGCGAACACGGCGGTCTTCGACGGCGGCGATGTGGTGGTGAATGACCATCGCGTACCGCTCACCAAGGCCGTGGCGGATGGCGACATCGCCGCCGAGGACGGCATGGAATACGGCGACCTCGACGAGCGCTACCAGCAGTCCACCTTCGGTGCCCATTTCGTGGAGGTGCGAGTGGATGCCGCCACCGGCGAAATTCGCATCGATCGCATGCTGGCGGTGTGCGCCGCGGGCCGCATCCTCAATCCCAAGTCCGCGCGCAGCCAGGTGATCGGTGCGATGACCATGGGTGTGGGCGCGGCGTTGATGGAAGAACTGGTGGTCGACAAGCGCCTGGGTTTCTTCGTGAACCACGACCTCGCCTCGTACGAGGTGCCGGTGCACGCCGATATTCCGCACCAGGAGGTGGTGTTCCTCGACGAGACCGATCCGATCTCCTCGCCGATGAAGGCCAAGGGGGTGGGCGAACTGGGTATCTGCGGCGTGGCCGCGGCGGTCGCGAACGCGGTGTACAACGCCACCGGCGTCCGCGTGCGCGACTACCCCGTCACGCTGGACAAGTTCATCGACCGGTTGCCGCCCCTGACCGCGTAAACCCGTCGGCGCTCCATCGTTCGCTGCCCACGCCGTGGTGCACGATGAAGAGGTCGTCCGGGTCGTACTTCTTCTTCGCGGCGGCCAGGCGGCCGTAGTTGGATCCCCAGAACGCCTGCTGCCAGTCGCGCTGGAAGTAGTCGCTCTCGGAGACGTAGGCACCGGCGTGCGGCACGACCGTGGTGAGGCGTTCGTACGCCGCGGCCACGCGCTCCGCGCCGCCGCGTGCACGCGTTTCATCGGGCGTGGTGCCGAGTCCCTGGTACGCGGGATCACCGGCATTGCCGACGATCGCCAGCGCGAACGCGTCCAGCACCGCGGGATTCGTCGCCGTGTCCTTGCCGCCGGCGATCGCTTCGGAAGGTGCGCCGAACAGCCCCTTGTTGAAGTGCAGTTCCACGTCCATGCGTTCGGCGGCATGGCAGATGGCCGCGGCAAGGGTTTCGCGGTCGCCGTCGTGCAGCAGCCGCGATGGCAACCAGGCGGAGGCGTAGCCGTGAATGAACCAGCCGACCTGGTCCTGGTCGCCCTTCCAGAAGATATGGTCGCGCGGCGCGCCTTCCCGCGCATCGGCCACGACGAGGTCCGGCGCGTGTTCGCGGAAGAACGCCGCGTCCCAGAAATGCCGGGCCGGCATGGCCAGTGCCTGCGACGGTTTCACCAACGTATAGGCGGGCCGCGCTCTCACCCAGGCGATGAACGGCGCCCACACGGCTTCCGCGGCCGCCTTGTCGATGCCCTGGAACACCATCGACACGTGCATCGTGCGCTCGCTGCGAAAGGCGATCTGCTCCCCCCAGTGCGGATTGCACAACGCGTCGCGATAGAAGCGCAGCGCTTCGGCCGCCAGTGCGCGGTAGGACTCGTCGGAGTCGGCCCGGATCGCGCCGAACACCGCACCGAACGTGTCGGGAAGGTCGTGCGTGCGCAGGGTGAGCCGGGTGACGACGCCCACGCAGCCGCCACCGCCACCTTTCAACGCCCAGAACAGTTCGGGATCGCGCCAGGCGTTCACGACGCGGATGCGACCGTCGGCCGTAACCACTTCGGCTTCCAGCAGGTTCGACGCGGCGGTGCCGAAACGCTTCGAGAAGCTGCCGAACCCGCCGCCGGTCACGAGGCCCGCCACGCCCACCGTCGAACATCCGCCGCCCTGCACGTAGCGGCCACCGCGGGTGGTGACCTCGTCGTACGCATCGATCCACATCGCACCCGCGCCGACATGCACTGCGGGCAGCGCCGCCGTTCCCGCGGGCGCACCTTTCGGCACGAAGGCCTCGAGCATCTCGACCTTGTTCATCCGGCGGGTCCAGACCAACAGCGAATCCGGCGCGTTGGACGTACCGTGGTAGCTGTGGCCGCCGCCTTTCACCACCAGCCGCACGCCATGCCGGTGCGCGAACTTCACCGCCGCGGCGACGTCTTCGGCACTTTCCGCGGCGAGCGCCCAGGCGCTGGGCCGGGAGTCCCAGGCACGGAAATAGCCACTGGTCTGGGTGAGCGCGGCCTGGTCGCCGATGTAGTAAGGATTTTTCAATTGCGCCAGGGCTTCGGCCCGCGTGGCGGCGTCGCCCAGGAAAGGCGACCGCGGCACGGACAGCCGCCCGCCTACCTCGCGCTGCAAGGCCTGCCATTGCGCGTCGCCCGGCCAGCCGGGCATGCCGGGGCGCACCCGGGACAAGGCGCCGGCCTTTGGCTGCACCGGCGCGGCGAGCAGGGCATCCACCCGCAGGGCGAGGGGCAGAAGGGGCAGGGCGATCGCGTGCTTCAGCAGGGTGCGGCGGTCCATGGGAGCCTCGTGGGGTCGGATGACCGCATCGTGGCGCGAAGCCCGGTCCCGGTCGCCCTTCAAGGGAGGAAAACACGGTCCGTGGTGACGAATCGCGGACCCACGGTGCCGGACGGGGTGGCCAACATCCGGCCAACGTGCCTGCCGTTATGCTTGTCGCGTTCCCGCATCCCCACCGGTGAGAGCCATGACCGCCTGGACCGACCGACGCATCCTCGATCTCCTCGCGATCGAACAACCCTTGCTGCTCGCGCCCATGGCCGGCGCGGGGCTGGCGCCGCTGGCCATCGCGGTCGCCAGGGCCGGGGGGCTCGGTGCCATTCCCTGTTCCTCCATCAGTGTCGAAAAAGCCACGGCCGAGGTGGGCGCGTTCCGGGACGCGGTGGACGGCCCCATCAATCTCAATTTCTTCGCCCACCGGCCCGAGGCGCCAACGGCGGAAGCCACGGCGCGGTGGCTGGGACGACTGGCGCCGTACTTTGAGGAATTCGGCGTCGATGCGAGTGCCCTGCCGCCCGCGGGAGGCCGCGCGCCATTCGACGACGCGATGTGCGCCATGGTCGAGTCGTTGCGGCCGGAAGTGGTGAGCTTCCATTTCGGGCTGCCCGACGAGCCCCTGCTGGCCCGGGTGAAGGCCACGGGAGCCGTGGTGCTTTCCTCCGCGACCACCGTGGCGGAGGGCCGCTGGCTGGCGGAGCGCGGCTGCGACGCGGTGATCGCGCAGGGGTATGAAGCCGGCGGCCATCGCGGCAACTTCCTCACCCACGACATGGCGACCCAACCCGGCACCATGGCGCTCGTCCCGCAACTGGTCGACGCCCTGCACGTGCCGGTGATCGCGGCAGGCGCCATCGCGGATGGGCGTGGCATGGCGGCGGCGTTGTGCCTCGGCGCCTCGGCCGTACAGGTGGGCAGCGCTTACCTGCTGGCCGAAGAAGCCACCAGCGTGACCGTGCATCGCCAGGCCCTGCGGGAAGCCCGCGACGACAATACGGCGATCACCAATGTTCTCACCGGCCGTCCCGCACGAGGGGTGCTGAACCGCGTGATGCGCGAACTGGGGCCGTTGTCGGACGATGCCCTGCCGTTTCCCCTTGCAGGCGGGCCACTCGGACCATTGCGGAAGATCGCCGAAGCGCGCGGAAGCGGCGATTTCCAGCCGCTATGGGCAGGACAGTCCGCGGCGCTGGCACGCGAGGCCTCGGCGACGGCCATCACCCGCGACATCGTCGAAGTGGCCGCGCGCTTGTTGCGCGCTTGAGGCAAGCCCCCATCGCCGCTGAAGCGGCTCCCACAAAAATGCCAGGTTGCTTTGTGTGGGAGCCGGCTATGCCGGCGATCCCGCGGCAGCGGGCAACGCGCCTAGGGTTTCTGCCCCTGCTGTAACAACCATAGCTTCACGTACTTGCGGCGCACGTACTCCACCCGCAGCAACGCGTAGACGATGCCGCGCCAGCCGTCGAGAAAACCGGCGCGCAGCACATAGCCACGGAAGAAGCGCCACATCGGGCTGAGCACGATCTGCGCAAGCGTGGCGCGCTTGCCGGCGGCGAACTCCTCGGTGGCCATCATGTGCGCGTAGCGCTCCTGCTTCGCCATCAATTCCGACAGCGAGCGGTACGGGTAGTGGTCGAGGTAGCCGGAAAGCATCCGCACCTCGCCGTCGACGCTCACCGATTCGTGGATCTCGCGCGGCCCGCGCCACCCGCCGCGGCGGCGATCGAAGAGCCGCAGCACCTTGTCGGCGCCGGCATTGCCGTGGCGCATGAAGCGGCCGAAGAAATCGTTGCGCCGGTAGAAGCGATACCCGGCCGCGTCGAAGCCCTTGTCGCAGGCTTCCTCGATGGCCGCGCGAAGGTCCGCGCCCACGCGTTCGTCCGCATCGAGGCAGAGCACCCAGTCGTTCTTCGCCTGGGACAGCGCGAATGCCTTCTGGCTGCGGAAGCCGTCGAAAGGCCGCGACATCACGCGTGCACCGGCATTCCGCGCGATGTCCAACGTACCGTCGGTGGATCCGCCGTCGACCACCACCATGTCGTCGCAGAATCCGGCCGCGGAAGCCAGGCAGTCCCGGATGCGATCGGCCTCGTTCTGGGTGATCACGCAGAGGGAAATGGGCCGTAGGGTCATCGGGATGCGGGGTCGGGTAGCGAGCCGTCATAATGCCACGTCGTTCCCTGCGGAGTGCCGCCCTTGCCCGCGTGCCTGATGTTCGCCACCGAGTCCTATGGCCTGCCGATCCTGCGTCCCCTGGCCGCGGCGGCGCGCGCGCGCGGCATCGACGTGGGCTGGATCGTACCGGCGGCCCTTGCCGCGCAACTGGGACCGGACGAGCACCGCGTGCGCAGCCTGCGCGAGGCGCACGCCTTCCGGCCCGACGCCGTGTATTGCGCCGCGAACTGGGTGTCACCCGCGCTGCCCGGCATCAAGGTGCAGGTGTTCCATGGCTTCAACGCGCAGAAGCGCGAGCCCGACCGTGGCCACTTCGCCATTCGCGGCTTCTTCGATCTCTACGTGACGCAGGGACCGGCCACCACCGTGCCTTTCGAGGCGCTGGCACGCGAGCATGGGTATTTCGCCGTCGTCGAAACGGGCTGGCCGAAGCTGGACCCGCTGTTCGGGCCGGCTCCGCCGTCGTCACTCGGACTCCCGCCGCGCGACGGACGCCCGGTGGTGATGTACGCGTCGACATTCAGCCATCGCCTCAGCAGCGCGCCCGCGATGCTGGAGCCGCTGCGCGCCATGATCGCGCGCGGCGACCGCCAGTGGTTGCTCACGCTGCACCCGAAGTGCGACGAGGCACTCTTTGCCGCGTATCGCGGACTGGAAGCGACGAACGCGCGATTCCTCACGTCCGACCACCTCGTGGAGATGGAGCGCGCGGCGGACGTGCTCGTTTGCGACACCTCGTCCGTGGTGCACGAATTCGCGGTGATGGGTAAACCGGTGGTCACGGTGGCGAACCGCGTACCGCAGCCTTTCATGCTCGATGTGCCGACGCCCGCGGACGTCGACGCCGCCATCGACCGCGCGCTGTCGCATCCCCCCGAACTCATGGCGGCCATCCGCGCGCACGGCGACGACATCCACCCATACCGGGACGGCCATTCCAGCGAACGCGTGCTGGATGCGGTGGAAGCCTTCCAGCGCGGCGAATTCGGCATGTTGAAACGCAAGCCGCTCAATCTTGTGCGGCGATTCAAGGCGTTGCGGGATATTCGTTCGCTGCTCGATTTGCGCTGACGACTGCCGCGGCTCGGCTTCGCCATCGCGCTGGTTTAGTACGCCTGGCGGGAAGGACGCGCCGGGAACGGGGAGGCGAGCTTTGCTCGGACGGAAGCGCAGCATCGCGGCTATCTGCGCTTTCGACGTGCCGACAAGTTGACCAAGAATCCGTCGAATCAATGTCGACACATCCCCCTGCCGAATTGACGTGACGAAATAGAAACCTTCTAACGGGCACTGGGGTTAAACGATGAGCCGGAGAGGATAAGCTCCATTGCCGGTCAGGAAATGCCCGGTCATCCCCATCAAGGACGATCGATCATGAAAAGTGCAACGAAGAAATTTCGCTACGTCATGCCACAGCTCCAACTCGGAACTGCCACGATAGTCGAGTCAATAGTGCCAGCGGTGCTCTACCCCTCGGCAGTTCCCGAGAGCGGAGCCACAATCCGGATTCCACAATATCCGGAAATGACACTCGGTGACAGGATCGACCTCTTCTGGGTTGGCAAGGGCGGCATTGTGGCAGGATAGTCAAATCATCAGTCGGCCTGATGGCTTCACTGATTTTGTTGTTCCTAAGCACATAATCCTGGAGAGCGCAGGCCCCAACGGCAGTGCAACGGAATGCCTGTTCATCTACAGGGTAACCACCATCGCGGGCGATGAAATAACTTCATCGCCACATGAGTTCTATGTCACGGGTGACGGCCCAGCACTTCCTGCGCCGATCGTGCCCGATCATCCGACGGGAGAAGTAGACTTCTCCGCCATCGACTCCCTTCGGGTGGAAATACCAGACGTGACGATCATCCAAGGGAGATGGACAGTTTGGTCGAGAACTGGCGAGTCGACGATGGTCCCAGTGAATTTCATACGCGGAGAGACGTTCGTAACTTCGCCAGACTTGCTGTGCCTGATCAAGCCGGGTGGGCGGCTCGCCATCAGATACACGGGCGGAGCTGACGATGGCCTTGTCACGGATTCGAAGTCGGTCTACCTCAAGGCCTTGTGAAGCCTATATCCGGCTTCGCAGGAGCGACGATGCACCTTTAGACCCCGCGAGGGCGCCGCCCGGAGCCATTTGATTCCCATCAGATGGCTCCGGGCGGCATCGCGTGCTACCAGCTCTTCCGCTTTTTGTGCGATTCGGCCCTTCCGCTCCCCTGCCTCGACGCCCGAAGGTGAACGCTGCCTACGCGGCCATGCCCCTGTACTTGCGACGACCCCAACCCTCGGACGCAAAAGAAATTTCATGGTTACCCCTTGAGATTACAGTCATCATCCATAAAAGTATGGGCGTAATTCTTTTCCTCAGGTAACCGCCCGTGTCCGCTATCGCTGATTCCGTTGTCGTCAGTTCGCCCCGCAAGAAATCGTTGAAAGTCATCGCGTTAGCGGCGGCGGGGCTGGCGGTGGCGCTCTATGGCGCCCACTGGTGGACGACCGGCCGGTTCGTGGTCGATACCGACGACGCCTATGTCGGCGGCGATATCACGGTGATCGCGTCGAAGGTGCCGGGGTATATCCAGGCCGTGGCGGTGACCGACAACCAGGTGGTTCACAAGGGCGATCTGCTGGTGAAGATCGACGATCGCGACTACCGGGCCGCGGTGGACCGGGCGGACGCGGCGGTGGCGGCGCAGGAAGCGGCGCTACGCAACCTCGATGCGGTGGAACGCCTCCAATACAGCACTATCGCCCAGGCCCGCGCGGGACTGGATGCCGCGCAGGCAGAAACGACGCGTTCCCGGCTCGACGACGAACGCTATCGGCAACTGGTGGGACGCGCGGCGGTATCGGTGGAAAGTGCACAGCGCGCGACGGCCACGTTCCAGACCGCGCGGGCGGCGACGAATCGTGCCTCGGCGGCGGTTGCCGGCGCGCAGCAGCAGTTGGACGTCATCGCCACGCAGAGGCACCAGGCCCAGGCGGCGCTGGCACAGGCTCGCGCGGAAGCGGAGGTGGCACGCCTCAATCTGTCGTACACCGAATTACGCGCACCGGTGGACGGCGTGATCGGAAATCGACGCGCGCGTGTGGGTAGCTACGCGGCGGCGGCCACGCAGATGCTGGTGGTCGTGCCGGTGCGCGGGTTATGGGTAGACGCGAACTTCAAGGAAGACCAGCTGGCACGCATGCGCGTGGGCCAGGCGGTGGACGTGCGCGCGGACGTGCTGCCCGGCAGGGCGTTCAAGGGTCACGTCGCCAGCCTCGCCCCGGCGACCGGCGCGCAATTCAGCGTGCTGCCGCCTGAGAACGCCACCGGCAACTTCACCAAGATCGTCCAGCGCGTGCCGGTGCGTGTGACGCTCGATGGCACGGACGGCGATCTGGGTGTGTTGCGTCCCGGGTTGTCCGTCACGGCGCGCATCGATACCAAAGCTCCATGAGTCCTGTCGCCCACCTCACGCAAGGGCAGAAGATCTTCGCCTTTGCCACGATGTGCCTGGGCATGTTCATCGCCCTGCTGGATATCCAGATCGTATCGGCCTCGCTGCGCGACATCGGTGGTGGTCTTTCGGCCGGCGCGGACGACACGGCCTGGGTGCAGACGAGCTACCTGATCGCCGAGATCGTGGTGATACCGCTGTCGGGCTGGCTCAGCCGGGTGTTCTCGACGCGCTGGCTGTTCGCCGCCTCGGCAGCGGGATTCACCGTGACGAGCCTGCTTTGCGGGTTTGCGTGGGATATCCAGAGCATGATCTGGTTTCGCGCGGCGCAGGGGTTCCTCGGTGGTTCGATGATCCCACTGGTGTTCACCACGGCCTTCGTCTTCTTCGAAGGCAAGCAGCGCACGATCGCCGCGGCCACTATCGGTGCCATCGCGTCGCTGGCGCCCACACTGGGCCCCACGCTGGGCGGATGGATCACCGACAACTACTCCTGGCATTGGCTGTTCTTCGTGAACCTCCCCCCAGGCATCTTCGTGACCATCGCGGTGCCGATGCTGGTGAAGATCGACGAGCCGGATCTTGCCTTGCTGAAGGTGGGCGACTGGATCGGCATTGCCTTGATCGCCATCTTCCTCGGTTGCCTGGAGTACACGCTGGAGGAAGGGCCGCGCTGGAACTGGCTGGACGATGCGACCATCTGCGCCACCGCATGGACGAGCGCCGTGGCCGGCCTTCTGTTCGTCTGGCGAGGGTTGACGGCCGAGCATCCCGTCGTGGACTTGCGCGCACTGCGCGATCGCAATTTCGCCCTCGGCTGCTTCTTTTCCTTCGTGACCGGCATCGGGCTATTCGGCACGATCTACCTCACGCCGTTGTTCCTCGGGCGCGTGGAGGGCTATAGCGCGCTCCAGATCGGCCAGGCGATTTTCTCCACCGGTGTTTTCCAGATCATGGGCATCCCCGTCTACGCGTGGCTCGCGAGCCGCGTCGACCTTCGCTGGATCCTCATGGGCGGTCTTGCCCTGTTCACCGTGTCGATGTTCGAGTTCACGCCGATCACCCACGACTGGAGCTGGCGCGAGCTTCTCTTCCCGCAGGCGTTGCGCGGCTTCGCCCAGCAGTTCGCCGTGGCGCCGGCGGTGATCCTGACGCTCGGCGGCCTGGGGCCAGCGCGCCTCAAGCAGGCATCTGGCTTGTTCAACCTGATGCGCAACCTGGGCGGCGCCATGGGCATCGCCGGCTGCGCCACCATCCTCAACGACCGGACCAACCTGCATTTCCAGCGCATGGCGGAGCACCTCACGCCCGCCAGCGAGCCGCTGAATCGTCTGATGGAGGGCATCGAGGCGAATAGCGATACCTACACGACGGCACTCAAATCGCTTTGGCAGCTGACCTTCCGCGAGGCGCAGACCCTGACCTACAGCGATGCCTTCTTTTCGATCATGGCCTGTTTCGCCGTCGCTACGGTCATGGTGCCCTTGATGCGCAAGGTACGGCCGCCGGCGGCTCCCTCGGCCGATGCGCACTGAATCCGGAGTCTGCCAGGCATGCGATACGACAAAGATCACAAGGCAACGACGCGCCAGCGGATCGTCGAGACCGCCGCCCGCCGCTTCCGCGAGAACGGTATCGAAGGCGAGGGCATGAAGTCGCTGATGTCCGCCGCGGGCCTGACCAACGGTGCGTTCTACAACCACTTCACCTCGAAAGAGGACCTGACGCGCGAGGCCGTAGCCGCGGCCATGGATGAGCGTGTCGCGCACCTGCGTCATTGGCTGGACCGTGAAGAAGGATTGGAAGGAATGCTGCGCGGCTACTTCTCCGCACGGCATCGCGACAACCCCGGGAAAGGGTGCCCGTCCACGGTGCTGGCCAGCGAAATCGCGCGCCATTCCGATGAAGTGCGCGCGGCGTACACGGAAGGGTTCCTCGCCTTCGTGGAACGGGCCGCCACGCACTGGCGGCACCTTTCCCGGGAGGAGGCGTTCTCCCGGGCATTGGCCTTGTACGGTCTGATGGCCGGGACGATGCAGGTGGCGCGCGCCGTGAACGACGAGGTGTTGTCCGAGCGCTTGCTGGCAAGCGGGCTGGAAGCGGCTCTGAACATGGCTCGCTCTGGCGTCGAAAGCGAGCCGGCGCTAGCGCGCGGCGCCTCATCCTGGGAATGACATCTACGGACCGCGCCGCAGCATCGTCGGCAGCGCCCGCTACCGCTTCTGAGTCCCCCCATTGGCATCCGGACGTCCAAACCCGCTAGGATCGGACGTTCGATTCGGGTGAAGGGGTTCAACGATGGGTTTTCGCAACTTGCTGGGTGGCGCACTGCTGATGGCGCTGACGTCGACGACGGCGCTGGCCGCACCGCCGCCCGGCCATGCCGGCAATCCCGTGTTCCCCGGTTGGTACGCCGATCCCGAAGCCGCGATCTTCAACGACACCTACTGGATCTATCCCACCACGTCGCTGAAATACGCACAGCAGCGCGGCTTCGACGCGTTCTCGTCGCCCGACCTCGTGCACTGGACGAAGCATGCCGACGTGCTCGACATCAAGGACATCCCCTGGGCTAAGAAGGCGCTCTGGGCGCCCGCTCTCGTCGAAAACGGCGGCAAGTACTATTTCTTCTTCGCCGCGAACGACATCCAGAGCGACCGGGAAATCGGCGGTATCGGCGTCGCGGTGGCCGACAAGCCGGAGGGTCCGTTCCGCGACCTGCTCGGCAAGCCGCTGATCGGCGCGTTCCACAACGGCGCGCAGCCCATCGACCAGTTCGTGTTCCACGACGACGACGGCACCTGGTACATGATCTACGGCGGGTGGAAGCACGCGAACATCGTGAAGCTGAAGCCCGACTTCACGGGCGTCGAGCCGATGGCCGACGGCACGGTGTTCAAGGAGATCACGCCCGCGCCCGAGTACGTGGAAGGGCCGCTGATGTTCAAGCGCAACGGCAAGTACTACTTCATGTGGTCGGAAGGCGGCTGGACGGGGCCCGACTATTCGGTGGCCTACGCCATCGGCGATTCGCCGATGGGGCCGTTCAAGCGCATCGGCAAGATCCTCGAGCAGGATCCTAAGGTCGCCACCGGCGCCGGGCACAACTCGGTGTTCCATGTCGCGAAGGACGATTCCTGGTACATCGTGTATCACCGGCATCCGCTCGGCGACACGGACGGGAACCATCGCCAGACGTCGATCGAGCACATGTACTTCGACAAGGACGGAAAGATCCTTCCCGTGAAGATCACCAACGAAGGGGTGACGGCAAATCCCCTGCGCCGGTAGAGCCAACGGCATGAACGCATTGCGGAAACCCCACCGACGATAGCCTAGGCAGCTAACCAACCCTGCCTCCTGGCACGCGAATGACGACCTTTCGATACGCAAGGATTCGCTACAATCCGGAAGGGGCAGGACATTCCTGCGGGAGTGAGGCAGCATGCGTTACGAGAAAGGCCACAAAGAACAGACGCGCCAGAAAATCGTAGAGGCGGCGTCGCAGCGTTTTCGCGCGGACGGCATCGACGGTGTGGGTGTCGTCAGCCTCATGGGCGAGGTGGGGCTCACCCAGGGCGGCTTCTACAACCATTTCGGATCGAAGGAAGACCTGGTCCGCGAAAGCGTGGTGGCCGGTGCCGCCTGCGCCATCAAGCGCCTCACTGCGAAGGTCGCCGCGTCACGCGGCGAAGGGTATCGCGCGTTGGTCAACGGTTACCTGTCCGCCGAGCATCGCGACCAGCCGGAGACCGGTTGCGTCGCTGCCGCACTGTCGGCCGAGATGGCACGCCGGCCGCTGGAAACAAAGACCGCCTTCACCGACGGCTTCGCCGAAATGGTCGAACTGATCGCGTCCACGCTGCCCGCCGGCATCCGCGGCAAGCGTCGCCGCACGGTGGCGATGGCGGTGTTCGCCTCGCTGGTGGGTTCGATGTCGCTGGCGCGCGCCGTGGCGGACGAGAAGCTGTCGGACGAGATCCTCTCGTTGGGCCGTCAGGCCGCGCTGGAACTGATAGAAGCGGGCTGATTACTTCGCCGCGGTGGCTGCGGGAGCGCTGCCCATGGCGGCGGCTTTCGCGGCCAGCTTTGCCCTGATGGCCGGCATGGCGGCCAGTGCCGCGCGCTCGCCTTCGAGGATGGCCACGTTTTTCTGGTCGAAATCGGTCGGGCCGATCTGGCCGACCTTCGGACGAATGACGATGTCGGCACGCCCGAGTTCCTGCTCGGCGAGCTTGCGGCCCATGATGGTGATCGACTGGCCCACGATGCCCACCATGCTGTCCGGATTGCTGCCGTCCGGCCGGGCAGAGATGTCCACGGCGATGACGACGTCGGCACCGAGCTGGCGCGCGGCGTCCACGGGCACCGGACTCACCACGCCACCGTCGACGAAGTGCCTGCCCGCGATCTCCACGGGTTCGAACACGCCGGGGATGCTGCTGGAAGCACGCACTGCCTGGCCGGCATTCCCGCGAATGAAGACGGCGCGCTGGCCGTCTTCCAGCTCGGTCGCCACGGCGGCAAAGGGGATGCGCAGCTTTTCGATCGGCGTCTGCCGCAGCAACTCGTTTACGTAGTCCTGCAACTTCTGGCCCTGCACGAGGCCGCCGGAGAAGAAACGCACGTCGCGTATCTTTCCTTCGTCGAGCGAAAACGCCGTTTCCTGTAGCTGGAACGCATCCATGCCGCTCGCGTAGAGCGCGCCGACGACGCTGCCGGCGCTGGTGCCGGAGACCACGTCGGCATGGATGCCGTTCGCCTCAAGCATCTTGATCACGCCGATATGCGCGAAGCCCTTTGCCGCGCCGCCCCCCAGCGCCAGGCCCACGCGCGGCTTCGCCGCCAGGATGGGCAGGGCGTTGTCCGGGCGCGCGTCCGGCTTGCTGCCGCCGAAGCAGCCGGCGAGCAGGGCGGCGCAGAGGACTGGCAGCCAGGAATGGGGACGAGGAAAGCGCATGGGGAGCACGGTCGAAGGAAAGGGCAGTGGCATCATCGGGCCTCCGCGCGACGGAGGCCTGACACGTTCATGGCGAAAGCGGGGCCGTTCAGCCCCGGGTGTCGTCGGCTTCCAGGTGGTAACGGGTGACGATGTCGATCTCGTTCCGCGAGCCAAGGAACACCGGCACGCGCTGGTGCAGGGCGGTGGGCTGGATGTCCATGAGCCGCGTGCGACCGGTGGTGGCGGCACCGCCGGCTTGTTCGACGATGAAGGCCATGGGGTTCGCCTCGTACATCAGGCGCAGCTTGCCCGTGCCGCCCTTCGCCGTGATCTTCGCGTCCAGCGGATAGATGAAGACACCGCCGCGGGTGATGATGCGGTGCACGTCGGCCACCATCGACGCCACCCAGCGCATGTTGAAGTCGCGGCCGCGCGGCCCGGTGGTGCCGGCCAGCAGCTCGTCGATGTAACGCTGCATCGGCGCTTCCCAGTGGCGCTGGTTCGACATGTTGATGGCGAATTCGCTGGTGTCGGCGGGAATGACGATGTCGCGGCGGGTCAGCACGAAGCTGCCGTGTTCGCGATCCAGCGTGAACTCGTGCACGCCGTGGCCGAAGGTGAGCACCAGCAGGGTGCTGGGGCCGTAGACCACATAGCCGGCCGCCACCTGTTCGGTGCCGGGCTGGAGGAAATCGCCCACCGTGGGCTCGGTGACGCCGTCCGGGCAGCGCAGCACGGAGAAGATGGTGCCCACGGACACGTTCACGTCGATGTTCGACGAGCCGTCGAGCGGGTCGAACAGCAGCAGGTGGTTGCCCTTCGGGTAGGCGTCGGGAATGGGTTGCGGATCGTCCATTTCCTCGGACGCGCAGGCGGCGAGGTGGCCGCCCCAGGCGTTCGCTTCGAGGAGGATCTCGTTGGAGATGACGTCGAGCTTCTTCTGCGCCTCGCCCTGCACGTTCTCGGACCCGGCATTGCCGAGCACGCCGCCGAGGGCGCCCTTGCCGGTGGCGACGGAGATGCGTTTGCACGCGCGGGCCACCACCTCGATCAGGAGGCTGAGCTGGGCGTTGATGTGCCCGGCGCGCTTCTCTTCGATCAGGAACTGGATCAGGGAAATCGGTTTCGTCATCGGGCGGGACTCTGGCGCGAAAGCCCGCATTGTCCGGGTCGGCGGTGAACCGCGCCAGTGGGACTGCTGACAGTACGTTGTCAGCAGCCCCCCGCCACACTTCCTCCTCAAGCAACGGGGAGGACATCGCCATGAACCGCTTTCTCGACCGGCTCGCCAGTCTTTATGCACCCCTGGGCCGCCGCGGCCTGCTGATGGACGGGCAATACCGCTTCGCGCCGGATACGCCGCGGCGCCAGGGCGGGCGCAAGGCGAAGACGCCCAATCGCCTTGTTCCCGTTGTGGGAGCCGCTTCAGCGGCGATGGGTGCTCGCGGCTAAGTTGCCCGCTGCCGCGGGATCGCCGCTGAAGCGGCTCCCACAAGAGCACCGCCTTCCATAGAAACCGTTCCAACGCCCATCGACAAGGACCCTCGCATGAACACGCCGCATCGGATCAAGTTCCACCACGCGCCGAACAGCCGCTCGGGCAGCACATTGATGCTGCTGGAAGAGCTGGGCGCGCAATACGACATGCACGTGATGGACCTGAGCAAGGGAGAGCAGCGCCAGCCCGGCTACATGAAGGTGAACCCGATGGGGAAGGTGCCGGCCATCGAACACCTCGGTGGGCTGGTGACGGAACGCCCGGCCATCTTCATCTACCTCGCCGACCTCTATCCCGCCGCCGGCCTGGCCCCCGCGCTCGACAGCCCGCTGCGTGGTCCCTATCTCCGCTGGCTGGCCTTCTATGGTTCCTGTTTCGAACCGGCGGTCATGGATCGCTTCATGAAACATGAGCCGGGTCCGCCGTCGACGTGCCCCTATGGCGACTTCGACACCGTCATGGGCCTTATCGAGGCGCAGCTGTCGCCCGGCCCGTGGCTGCTCGGCGAAACCTTCACTGCCGCGGACATCCTCTGGGCCAATGCGCTGGACTGGACGATGAAGTTCGGCATTGTTCCGCGTCGCGATGCCTTCGAGGCTTACGTCGCCCGCCTCATGGTGCGTCCGGCCATCGTCAGGGCCGCCGTCCAGGATGAAGCACTGGCCCGCGCGCAGTCCCTCGCGGCCGCGTGAGTGGAAGCCATGCGGCCCGCGCCGACGAAGTCCGGCCGCTCTCCGGTCGGCGGCGACCCGGGCCGTGACTTTCATCGCTTCCCGCGCCGCGCGCGGGAAGCGATGATGTGCGAATGCGCCGTGCCGACCGCCTCTTCCTCATCATCAATGCCCTGCGCGGCCGGCGCACGGCGCTGCCTGCCCGCCAGCTGGCCGCCACGCTCGAAGTCTCGTTGCGCACGGTGTACCGCGATGTCGCGGACCTGCAACTCTCGGGCGTTCCCATCGAAGGTGAGGCCGGCGTGGGTTACCTCCTGCGCAAGGGCTCGGACATCCCTCCGCTGATGTTCTCCGCCGATGAACTCGAAGCCCTCGTGGCGGGTACGCGTTTCGTCCGTGCCTTCGCCGGCGAGCGGCTGGCGCGCGAAGCGCAGGCCGCGTTGATCAAGATCGAGGCCGTGCTGCCGCCGGACCTGCGCGAGAAGTCGGCGCAGTCGCGCATCTTCGCGCCGATCTGGCGCGATCCGTTCCAGAACCATATCGCGATGATGCTCGACCGCCTGCACGAGGCCGTGATCGCACGCCGGGTGCTGTGCCTCGATTACCGCGACGCCGAAGGGCGAGGCACCACGCGCGAGGTGGAACCGCTTTGCCTCTCTTTCTGGGGCGGCGCGTGGACCCTCGGCACGTGGTGTCGCCATCGTCAGGCCTTCCGCAACTTTCGCCCCGACCGCATTGCCGATTGCCGCGATGCCGGCGAAACCTTCCCCGACGTGCCGGGCCGCAACCTCGAGGCCTACCTGGAAACGATGCGCGGCCACTACGCGGGGCTGGAATAATCCATGTGGGAGCCGGCTATGCCGGCGATCCCGCGGTAGCGGGCAACCTCGCCGCGAGAATCGATCGCCGCTGAAGCGGCTCCCACAGTGCGGTGTTGGGTGCGATGATCGGGAAATCTCGTCCCCAAAAAACGGAGCCCGCATGTCCCCCTGGATTCGCGCCATCGCCTTTGCCGGCCTCTTCGCCGGCGCCGCCCATGCCGCCACGACACCCGACGATTCGTTCCGCGCGATCTACACGAAGGAATGGGCGTGGCGAAACGGTCAGGCCGGGATCCTCACCTCGGGCGAGGCGCAGCCGGGCGACGGGCGTCTCGATACAGTGGACGCCTCGAACCAGGCGAAACGGCTCGCATACTGGAACGACGTGCTGGCCCAGCTGGACCGCCTCGACACGAAAGGACTGAGCGGCAAGGTCCGCGTCGACTACGAGGTCTATCGCGCCCAGATCGCCAACCTCGCCGCCGCGCAGCGCTTCCAGCAATGGCAGGCGCCCTTCAACAGCGATTCGGCGTTCTGGTCCGACATCGGTTATGTGCTGCACGGCGACGACCTGCGCACGCGTGACGACTACCGCCACTACGTGGAGCGCCTGCACCAGATTCCCGCCTACATGGACCAGGAGATCGCGAACATGCGCCTGGGCCTGGCACGCGGCTTCACCGTGCCGCGCGCGGTACTCGACGGGCGCGATGTGTCGATCGCCGCCGTGGCCGACCTGAAGGATCCTGAAGAAAGCGCGCTGTACAAGCCGTTCAAGGCCATGCCGAAGACGCTTCCTGAGGCGGATGCCGAGGCATTGCGGAAGGAAGCGCGCGAGGCCATCCAGAACGGGGTGATACCCGCCTACGGCCGCCTCCTCACTTTCTTCCGCAACGAATACCTGCCGAAGGCGCGCACCACGCTTGCGGCCGAATCGCTTCCCGACGGCCAGGCGTACTACCGGCAGCAGATTCGCGAATACACCACGCTGGACCTGTCGCCCGACGATATCCACGCCATCGGCCTGCGCGAAGTGGACCGCATCCACAAGGCCATGCTGGAGACGATGAAGGACACCGGGTTCAAGGGCGACTTCCCGGCCTTCCTCGCGTTCCTGCGCAAGGATCCGCAGTTCTATGCCAAGACGCCCGACGAACTGCTGATGCGCACGGCGTGGGTGGCCAAGCAGGTGGATGCGAAGCTCGGCAAGTTCTTCGGCCTGCTGCCACGCCAGCGCTTCGCCATCGAACCGGTGCCGGCGGACATCGCGCCGTACTACACGTCCGGCCGCGGTGGCGCCGATGTCTACCTGGTGAACACCTACGACCTGCCGTCGCGCCCGCTGTTCAACATGCCCGCGCTGACGCTGCACGAATCGATGCCCGGCCACGCGTTGCAGCTGGCGCTCTCCGCCGAACAGCAGGGCTTGCCCGAGTTCCGCCGCGACGGCTACATCTCCGCCTACGGCGAGGGGTGGGCGCTGTATTCGGAATACCTCGGCAACGAGATGGGCATTTACCACACGCCCTACGAGCGCTTCGGGTACCTCACCTACCAGATGTGGCGCGCATGCCGGCTCGTGGTCGATACGGGTATCCACCACCTCGGATGGACGCGCCAGCAGGCCATCGACTACCTGACCCAGAACACCGCGCTGAGCGACCGCGAGATCGCCAACGAAGTAGACCGCTACATCAGCTGGCCGGGCCAGGCGCTGTCGTACGAACTGGGTTACCTGAAGATCCGCGAGCTGCGTGCCAGGGCGGAACAGCAGTTGGGCGAGAAATTCGACCTGCGCGCGTTCCACGACACGGTACTGGCCCTTGGCTCGGTGCCCCTGCCGGTGCTTGAGCGTCATGTAGACGCGTGGATCGCCTCGCGTAAGTAACCCTGCTTCACCTGTAGGAGCCGCTATAGCGGCGAGGGCAAGCTGGCGACGCTGCTGCGAGGTTTCCTCGCCGCTGTAGCGGCTCCTACAAGAGTGGCGGTACAGCAATTTCTCTCTGTGTGGAGTACACTGCGTCACAACTACACAGGTGAAGCGACGATGCAGCACGCCATCCATGCCGAACCCATCCACCTCGCCGACGCCGGCGGCCCGGCGCTCAGGGCCTTCTTCGCGCTGGCCGAGCGCTGGAAACTTCGCCCCCCCGAACAGCGCACGCTGCTCGGGGAGCCGCCGGAATCCACCTACTTCAAGTGGAAGAAGCAGCAGGACGGCACCCCCTCGCGCGACGTGATCGAGCGGATCAGCTACCTGCTCGGCATCTGGAAAGACCTGCAGATCCTCTTTCCCGACCCGAACCAGGCCGACGCCTGGGTGCGCAAACCGAACGACGCGCCCCTGTTCGGCGGCCGCTCCGCGCTCGACCGCATGCTTTCGGGCAACGTCGCCGACCTCTACGTCGTCCGTCAGTACCTGGACGCCCAGCGCGGCTGGAACGGATGAGCGCCGCGCCTCCGCTCCGCCGTATCCGCTGGAGCCAGGCCTACCGGATCGTGTCGAGCCGCTTCCCACCCGTGGGGCTTTTCGACCGTATCGCCGATCCGAAGGACATCGACGCCGTCATGGCCATCGAGTCCCTGACCAATCCGCGCCTGCGGGAGGAAATGGGCGCGCTGCGCCTCGTGCCGCCGGAGCGGCGCGTGTCGGGGCAGGGTACGTCGCCGATCATGGCCGCCTTCACCCACATCTCGCCCGAGGGAAGCCGTTTCAGCGACGGCCACTGGGGCGTGTTCTATGCCGCGCACAGCGTGCCGACGGCCATCGAGGAAACGGTGTTCCATCGCGAGGCCTTCCTCGCGGCCACGCGCGAACCGCCCACCGACGTGCAGGTGCGCTGCTACAAGACCGCCATCGCAGGGCGTTTCCACGACATTCGCGGCGGTTGGGCCGCCGAGCACGATCCGGATTCCTACGCCGCCAGCGTGAAACTGGCCCGCACGCTGCGCGAGCAGGGCTCCAACGGCATCGTCTACGACAGCGCCCGGCATGCCGGCGGTGAGTGCGTGGCGGCGTTCTATCCCGACGTGGTGGCGCCGTGCATCCAGGCGGAACACTTCATCTACCGCTGGAACGGCACCCGGATCGAAGCCGTACTGAAAGTGACTCCCGTCGAACGGCAGGGTTTACCCCAGCGCGGCTGAGGGTTTACGGTGGCGCGGATGAAAAGACTCTCGTTCCTCCTCACCCTCTTCGTCCTTTCCTTCGGTGTTTGCGCCAAGGGGCCCGACCACGGCCAGTGGGAGCACGACATCCAGGCCTTCGAGGCCGCGGACAAGGCCTCGCCGCCGCCGGCAAACGCCGTGCTCTTCATCGGCAGCTCGTCCATCCGCATGTGGGCCACGCTGGCGCAGGATTTTCCGAACTACCGCGTGATCAACCGCGGCTTCGGCGGTTCCGACCTCGACGACAGCACCGCCTTCGCCGACCGCATTGTCACCCCGTACCACCCGGTGGCCATCGTGGTGTACGCCGGGGACAACGACCTGCAGAACGGCGACACCCCCGAACAGGTGCGGGACGACTTCGCCGCGTTCGTGGCCAAGGTGCGCCAGGACCAGCCGGACCTGCCGATCGCCTTCATCTCGATCAAGCCGAGCCTCGCGCGCATCAACCTCCTGCCGAACATCCAGGGCGCGAACAAGCTGATTCGCGAATGGTCGATGGGGCAGAAGGGTGTGGCGTTCCTCGATGTGGCGCCGGCGATGCTCGATGCGAACGGTCAGCCGAAGCACGACATCTTCCTCGACGACGGCCTGCACATGAATTCCAAGGGTTATGCGCTGTGGGTAGCGCAGGTGCGCCCGTGGCTGGCCGACCACGCCGGGGCGGCCGAAGTTAAACGGGAACCAAATGCTGCGATGCAGTGAGACGGGAACTTCACGGCATCGGCCTTATCTAAGTATTCGATCGCCGAGAGGCGACCTGTTGGCAAGCGACGCTTCAATGAGTCGATTGTCCCGGGTCCCGCTATTTCCCCTGATAGCCTGGACCCGACGCGACCCCGGCAGCTCCTCCCCTGGCTGCCGGGGTTTTATTTTGTCTGGGATCCGGCCCATGCCGGCTGTGGGAGCCGGCTATGCCGGCGATCCCGCGACAGCGGGCAATCTTGCCGCGAGCACCCATCGCCGCTGAAGCGGCTCCCACAAGAGGCGGGGCCGGTCTCGGAAAAAGACGGTTGCTGTTACCCGGAACGGGTCAGGCGTGCTGCGCCCGCGGGGCGTAAGGTTTGATCGACGTGTCGAACGCGCGCCAGACGCCGTCGTTGCCCTGGATGTTCAGAACGATGTCCGACGCCGCGTTCGCGGCCTCGATCCGGCGAGCCTCGTTGAGCGCGCACTCGAGCGCGTCGTCGCGCGAGCAGAACTCGCCGACCTCGCACTCGTTCTTCTGCAGCAGCCAAAGGCCGGGGCCCACGGACTCGAAGGGAATATCGAAGACAACCACGGCGGAATCACCCCTGTTCATTGCACGTGGCTCCATCCTAGGTAGCCACGTGTTAGGTCTCCGTTGAGTTTCAGTTGTCCCCGCCGGAAGCGAAACCCTCGCGCGTGCCCCGCTGGTAGACCTTGTCCGTGGGAAGGACCTCGGCGGCGGCCACCGGAATACCCTTGGCCAGCTTCGCGTAAATGGGCGTGAAGTCCGGACGGGTGGCATCGAACAGCTGCTCGAAGTCGTCGATGACGAAGTAGGTTTGCTGGTAGGTGTCGATCCGGTACTTCGTGTTCATCACCCGCTCCAGGTCGAAACCGATGCGGTTCGGCGCCGGCGAGTCGATCGAGTAGATCGACTCGCCCTTGGAGCTGACGATGCCGGCGCCGTAGATGCGCAGGCCCTTGTCCGTGCGGATCAGTCCGAACTCCACGGTGTACCAGTACAGGCGCGTGAGGTTCATCAGTGCCTCCGGCCCAATGGCGTGCGCCTTCATGCCGCCCTTGCCGTAGGCCTGCATGTAGTCGGCGAACACCGGATTGAGCAGGAGCGGCACGTGTCCGAACAGGTCGTGGAAGAGATCGGGCTCCGCCAGGTAGTCCAGCTGGTCCGGCTTGCGGATCCACCAGCTCACCGGGAAACGCCGGTTCGCCAGGTGGTCGAAGAAGACCTCGTCGGGAAGCAGCCCTTCCACCGCCACCAACTGCCAGCCGGTGGCCTTGCCGAGCACCTTGTTCAGGTCGTCGAAGCGCGGAATGCCGCCGTCGCCGAGGCCGAAGCGTTCCACGCCATCCAGGAACTCCTGGCAGGCGTAGGCCGGAAGCAGCTCGCGCTGGCGGCGGTACAGGGTGTCCCAGACCTCATGGTCGGTCTTCGAGTAGCTGGCCCAGGGTTGCTCCACGGTGCCGGTGGCATAGACGGGCACGTATCCGCGGTCGGTCTGCTGGTGTTCGACGCGGCGGGGGGTGTCCATGGCTGGCCTCCGTGGGGTTTCAGGAAAGAGCGGTTGAGCAACAGATTAGCGGTCTGATCGCGCAATAGGCTTGCGAAGTTGCATGCCAAGGCCGTTATGTAGCAATAATGATCCGATATTCGATTCATGGGCGAAATAATCGTGCAAGTCACCCTCGACCGTACCGACATGCGCATCCTCGCCACCCTCCAGGCCAACGGCCGGATCAGCAACGCGGAACTCGCCACGGAGGTGAACCTCTCGCCTTCCGCCTGCCTCCGCCGCGTGCAGAAGCTCGAAGCCGACGGCGTCATCGCCGGGTACGGCGCGCGGCTCGACCCGCGGTCCCTCGGCCTGGGCTTGCAGGCGTTCGTGCGTGTGCAGCTGTCCCGCCACGAGTCCGACGCCATCGATTCCTTCACCGAGCGCGTGGCGGCGTGGGACGAAGTGGTGTCCTGTTATGCCCTCACGGGCGACATGGATTACCTGCTCCAGGTCTACGTGGCGGACCTGGACGGTTTCTCGCGCTTCCTGCTCGACCGCCTGCTCAATGCGGCGGGGGTCGCGGATGTAAATACGAGCTTCGTCCTCAGGACGGTCAAGGCTTCCACCGCCCTGCCGTTGGGCAACGTCCGCTCCTGAGGCATCCCAACCACGTATTCCCTAAGAATAAAATCATGCTCCCCTAGCGGCAGGCAGCGCCCCTCGTTAATCTTGTGCGCTCGATGGAAGCCGCCTCCGCCAATCCGACCCCGCGCGACCGCCTGCGTCCGCTCCGCTATCTATGGCGGGTGCCGCTGTTGCTGCTCCATATCCTGTTCGGCATCGTCATCTGCGCGCTGATCCTCAGCTGGGCCGGCGGCGTGATGAAGAACGGGCGCGAGCCGCTGGCCCATCGCACCATCCGCATGTGGTCCACCATGCTCCTGCGGGTGTTCGGGTTCCGCAGCCGCCGCTTCGGTACGCCGCTTCCCGATCCCGTGCTGTTCGTGGCCAACCACACCTCGTGGCTCGACATCGAACTGCTCCATTCGCAGCGTGCCGCCTGTTTCGTCGCCAAGGCGGAAATCGCCAGCTGGCCGCTGGTCGGCTGGATGGCCTCCCGCGGCGGCACGATCTTCCATCGCCGGGGGAACAATCACTCGTTGTCGTCCGTGATGGCGGCCATGGTGGAGCGCCTGCGCGAAGGTCGCTCCGTGGCGGTGTTCCCGGAAGGTGGCACTGGCCACAACGGCGTGCTGCGCGTGTTCCACGCACGTATCTTCCAGGCAGCTCTCGACGCGGGGGTACCGGTACAGCCCGTGGCCCTGCGCTTCGCGCGGCACGGCCGCCGCGTGGTGGATGCGGGTTTCCGCGAAGGCGAAAGCTTCATGGGCAATTTCCTGCGCCTGCTCGGCGAGCCGCCGCTCGACGTCGAAGTGCACTTCCTCGAGCCCGTGCCGGTATCGCCCGAAGGGCGCCGCCGCATGGCGGAAGCCTCGCGCGAGCGCATCGCGGTGGCCCTGGATACCGAAACGCCGGCATGAACCTGCCGAAGGGTGCCGATTTCCATCCGCCGTGGCCGCTGCGCAGCGGCCACATCCAGACGATGCTCTCGTCCAGCGGCATCCGCCGCCGGTTGCTGCCGGCGCAGGCGCGCCGCGTGCAGGAAGGCGCGCAGGAAGTGCTGGTGGACGTGGGCCACGGCGATCGCCTGAGCGGCCGCTATACCGCCCAGCGCACCGGCCGCGAGTCGCGCGGCCTGGCCATCCTCTTCCACGGCTGGGAAGGCAGCGTGGATTCCACCTATGTCCTGCAGACGGGCAGCCGCCTGCTCGACGAAGGCTGGGACATCTTCCGCCTCAACTTCCGTGACCACGGCGACAGCCACGGCCTCAACGAAGCCCTGTTCCACTCGTGCCGCATCGACGAAGTGGTCACGGCGATGGGCGAGATCGCGCGCATGTTCCCCGCGAAGGTCATCGGCGTGGCCGGTTTTTCGCTCGGCGGCAACTTCGCGCTGCGTGCCGGCATGCTGGCGCCGTCGCAGGGTGTGCCGGTGGATTACGTGCTGGCCGTGTGCCCCATCGTCGATCCCAGCGAAGGCCTGTTCTCGCTGGAGAGCGAGGCGCCCTGGTTCTACCAGGCCTACTTCATGCAGAAGTGGCGCCGCTCCCTGCGCCTGAAACAGCAGGCATTCCCACACCAGACCTATTTCGAGCTGGAAGAACTGCGCCAGAACATGCGCGACCTCACGCGCTCGCTGGTGCTGCGCCATACCGATTTCGGTTCGCTCGAAGCCTACCTCGACGGCTACTCCGTGGCGGGCGACCGGCTGATGGACCTGCACCTTCCGGCCACCATCCTCACCTCGCGCGACGACCCGGTGATTCCGGTGGCGGCGTTCGACCAGCTGCGCGTGCCACCCAACGTGGAACTCGACATCGCCACCTATGGCGGCCATTGCGGTTTCATTCGCGACTACGGCATGACCAGCTTCACCGACGACTACATCGCCGCACGTTTCGACGCCATCACCCGCTGAGTCCTGGCGGGCCCAGCCCAAGGAGTCCGTTCATGCGTAGCGTCCTTGTCCTCGCCCTGGCCCTGCTCGCCAGCCCGGCGTTCGCCGCCACGCCGGACATGGCGTCGCTCAAGCTGCCGCCCGGATTCCATATCGCGGTGTGGACCGACCAGGTGCCCGACGCGCGCGAAATGGCGCTCGGCACGAAGGGCACCGTGTTCGTGGGCTCGCGCGATGCCGGCAAGGTCTACGCCGTGAGCTATGGCCCCGACGGTTCGGTGCAGAAGGTGCGCACCCTAGCCACCGGGTTGGAGCTTCCGGTCGGCGTGGCCTTCCACGGCGGCGACCTCTACGTGTCGGCGGTGAGCCGCATCTACGTGCTGCGCGACGTCGAGAACCATCTCGACACTCCGCCCAAGCCGGAACTGGTCACGGACAACCTGCACACCGAGACGGCGCACGGGTGGAAGTTCATCGCCTTCGGCCCCGACGGCAAGCTTTACGTTCCGGTGGGTGCGCCGTGCAACATCTGCGACCGTGGCGACGAAGGCTTCGCGCAGCTGCTGCGCATGAATCCCGACGGTACCGGCATGGAAACCGTGGCGAAGGGTATTCGCAATACCGTCGGCTTCGACTGGCGGCCCACGGACAAGTCGCTGTGGTTTACCGACAACGGCCGCGACATGCTGGGCGACGACATACCGAACGACGAACTCAATCACATCACGAAGGCTGGCGAGCATTTCGGCTATCCGTACTGCCACCAGGGCGACACACTGGACCCGGAGTTCGGAAAAGGCAAAAACTGCAAGGACTACACACCGCCCGTGCTGAAGTTGGGTCCGCACGTGGCCGCGCTGGGTGCCCGCTTCTACAACGGCAAGCAATTTCCGGCCGCGTGGCACGGCGCGCTCATCGTCGCCGAGCACGGCTCCTGGAACCGCTCGGTCAAGTCCGGCTACCGGGTGATGATCGTGCGCCTTAACGGCAACAAGGTCGCCAGCTATGAGCCGCTGGTCGAAGGTTTCCTCAAGGACGAGAAGGTATCCGGGCGTCCGGCCGACGTGCAGCCGCTGCCGGACGGCAGCCTCCTGGTGAGCGACGACGACAACGGCGCCATCTATCGCGTGACCTACAAGAAGTAAGAAGGAGTCAAAGCATGCGTCTGAAGAGCGACAGCATCGAACACGGTAAGCCGATTCCGGCCACGTTCGCGTTCATGGAACAGGTGGATCCGGCCAGGTCGGACGACGGCGCCCGCATCAAGCCGGCCGGCAACGTCACGCCGCACCTGGCGTGGGTCGAGGTGCCCGAAACCGCGAAATCGTTCGCCATCGCCGTCATCGACACCGACGTACCCTCGAAGCCGGACGACGTGAACGTGGAGGGCCGCGAAGTCCGTCGCGATCTCGCGCGCGTGGAGTTCGTCCACTGGTTGATGGCCAACATACCCCTGGAGTGTCGCGAACTCGGGGAGGGCGCGTGCGGCGAAGGCATCGTGCCGCGCGGCAAGAAGGACCCCGTCGGGCCGCCCGGCTCGGTGCAGGGGCTCAACGACTACACGGGCTGGTTCAAGGGCGACCGCGACATGGAAGGGCACTACCACGGCTACGACGGGCCCTGCCCGCCGTGGAACGACAGCATTCCACACCACTACCATTTCCACGTCTACGCGCTGGACGTGGAGCGCGTGCCGCTGGAGAACGGGTTCTCGCTGGCGGAACTGCGCGACGTGATCAAGGGCCACGTGGTGGACGAGGCCGTCCTCACCGGCACCTACTCGCTGAACCCGAAGGTGAAGGCGTGACGGCGCGGTGAAGCCCGCAGGCTGAACGCGTATTGAGCGGGGGCGCCGGGCTTCACGCGGCATGCGCGGGGCGCGGGACTAAATGGTTCCGCGCCACTCCACGGAGAACTCATCATGCTGCACTATGCCCTTGTCTTCCTCGTCATCGCGATCATCGCGGCCGTGTTCGGTTTCGGTGGCATCGCGGGTACGGCGGCCGGTATCGCGAAGATCCTGTTCGTCATCTTCCTGATCCTGGCGATCATCTCGTTCTTCCGGGGCCGCAGCGTATAGCGGCCTCATGACCCCGGCGTCACTTCCTTTGACTTAACGTGCCAGACCCCGTAACGGAGAGAAGTCCATGAACAAGCCCGCCGACCATGTCGCCAACGCCGCGACCGCCGCAGCCAATACCGTATCGGCTGCCGAGCGCATCGACGCACGCGCGGAGCGAGTGAAGCAGGCCACATCCGAGGCCGTGGACCGCACCAAGGATGCCGTCGAGCGCGCTGCGGACAAAGTCGAGACCACCCTCCACACCGCCACCGACAAGGCAGCCCACGGCGCCACGCGCGCCGCCGAGAAAGCCGAGGAAGTGAAGATGCGCGGCAAGGAGGCCTACGGCGAAGCGGTGGACAAGACCAACGACTGGCTCGATACCGCACGTGAATACGTGCGCGAGAAACCGGTACAGTCGATCGCCCTCGCGCTGGCCGCGGGCTGGCTCGCCGGCCGCATCCTGCGTAACTGATCGACCACCCCAGGGGACGCACGCGCATGCTGGACGACGGTCCCTCGGGGCGGCAGGACGTGGACGGGGCGATGCCCGGTGAGGGGGCGGCGGCGGGCGACACCAAGCCCGACGCGCCATCCTGGCTCGACGACATCCGGCGCCTGGGCGTCGGGGTCAAGGAACTTTTCGCCGCCCAACTGAGCCTGCTTTCCGCCGAGGTGGGTCTCGCACGAAGCGGCATCGTCCTGATGCTGTTCATGGGCCTGGCCGCCATCGTCTTCGCGGTGGCGCTGGGCTTCACCTTGTTGGCACTCGCGGGCTGGGGGCTGGCGCAATGGTTCGGTTCCTGGGCGTGGGCGCTTACGGTGCTGGCCGCGCTTCAGCTGCTGCTGCTCGTCGGCGCCATCCTCGCCTTCCGTCGTGCGATGCACTGGCTTACGCTTCCCGCCACGCGCGCGGAGTTCGCCAGCCTGGCGAAGGAAGCGGCGCGGCGCGGCAAGGCGGAAAGCGAGCAGGCGGGGGAATGACGACATGAGCGTTTTCAAAAGCATGGCCAAGGTGACGGCGGCCCGGGCACGGGTGGCAGCAGCACGCGAAGAGACGGTACGTCCTGCTGCCGCGCTGATCGCCCGGGGCTACGAACACCCGCTTACCGTGCTCGGCCTCGCGGCCGGTTCCGGCTTCCTGCTCAGCAACATCAAGCTCAGCCCGCTCTCCGTACCGGGCGTAAGCGGCATCGTGGCGGGAGGGGTCGCCGACCTCATCGCGCGGGGCGTCTCCGTTGCGGCCGGCAGTTTCCTCGGCGACCTTGCCAGCGACGCAGCCGACGTCGCCGACGACACCCCGTGAGCGACTTTCCCAGCCCCCTCCCTACACCGCTCCCTTCGACCGCGGCGCCCGGGGTCGCGGTGTCCACCATCGCGACGCGTTCGCGGCGCAAGCCCGGCAGCAGCCGGAGCACTCGGCGTATTTCGCGGCACCTGCGTTCGATACGGATCTCGCTCAACGGCATGATCCTGCTGGCGCTGGTCTATACCGTAGCCATCGGCAAGTCGATCCTCGTGCCGCTGGTGCTCGCCGGCTTCATCGGCCTCGCGCTCAATCCGATCGTCGCCGCGGCGGCGCGCGTGCGCGTTCCGCGCTGGCTGGCGGCGGTGACGGTGATGCTGCTGCTCGGTGCCGGCCTCGTGTCGGCTGTGGCGACACTCTCCACGCCGGCGCTCAACTGGTTCCATGAGGCGCCCACGGCCATGCGTGCGTTCGCGCCGAAGATCAAACCGATGACGCAGCAGATCGAAGCGGCCAGCCGCGCCACGCAGACGCTCGTCGGCGGCACGGTGGCGAGGAACGTCCCGCAGAGCGAGAACTCGCTGGCATTCACCGCATGGGACGTGGTCGCAAGCGCACCGAAGGTCATCGCGAGCGTCCTTACCGTGGCGCTGTTGGTGTTCTTCTTCCTCGTGTACGGCGACGAAATCCTGAGGCGCGCGGTGGAGATATCGCCCACCTTCTCCTACAAGCGGCACACGGTCAGCATCGTGCGCAGCATCCAGGAAGAAGTTTCGAGCTACCTGCTGCTGACGGCGGCGATCAACGTGACGCTCGGTCTCGTGACCGCCGGCATGCTCTACATGTACGGCGTGCCCGATCCGCTGCTGTGGGGCACCGTGGCCACCGTCGCCAACTTCATTCCGTACGTGGGCGCCATCACCACCACGACGATCCTCGCCATCGTCGGCGCGCTGCATTTCCAGGAACTCGGCCCCGCACTCCTTCCCGCGGCAACCTTCGCCGGCATCACCGCCGTCGAAGGCAACCTCATCACACCGATGCTCCAGGGCCGCCGCTCGCGGCTAAGCCCCGTCGCCATCCTCTTGTGGCTGCTGGTCTGGGGTTGGCTGTGGGGCATCCCCGGCGCGCTACTCGCGGTGCCGATGCTGACGTGCGTGAAGCTGATCACGGCGAAGCTGCGCGGGTGGCAGTGGTTCGCGCATATTGTTTCGCGCTGATAGCAAGCCCTTCATCACGACCCAGCCGAATCGCATTTACCAGGCGATCTTCATCCGATCCCGGAAGAACCCGCCCGTAGCCGCCTCACGCTCAGGCAGCAACGCCGCCCACACGATCCCTTCCGCGCTCTCGGTAGCCGGCCTGCCGCCGCTGCCACCCAATGCGGTGGCAGTCCATCCCGGACAAACGGCATTCACGAGAATGCCGCTGCCCTCGAGCTCGCGCGCAAGCACCTGCGTATAGGCATTCAACGCCGCCTTCGACACGCGATAGGCGGGGCTGTTCTCCCCGCACATCGCGCGCACGGCGCATTCGCTCGATACGTTGACCACGCGGCCATAGCCATGTTGCTTCATCAGCGGCAAGGCAGCCGAGGTAAGACACCACGCGCCGATCAGGTTCACGTCCAGCGCGCCCCGGATCATGGTCAGGTCCGGTACCGATGGCACCGCATCGTGGTCGTAGTGACCGCCCGCGTTGTTGACGAGGATGTCGAGCCGGCCGAAATGCTCGCCGATGTGCGCCATCACGCGTTCGATGTCTTGCGACTTCGTCACGTCCAGCTTGATGGCGTGCGCATCGCCGCCGAATTCGCGGATGGCGCGCGCCGACTTCTCACCCTTGCCGGGTTCGCGCATGCCCATGAACACCGTGACGCCCAGCGAAGCAAGCTGCTTCGACACCTCGAGTCCGATACCGCGGTTCGCGCCGCTCACCAGCGCGACGCGCTGGCTGAGCGGCGGTTCCACGGACAACGCCTTGCTGCGCCTTGGCCGTACGGGCAGGTGATGAACCTTCGCGGCGCTCATGGCACCTTCGCAACCTCGTTGCATGCGTCGTCGCCACAGGCCTGCCAGCCACCGCCCAGCGCCTTGTAGAGCTGCACGGCGCGCAGGTTGATACCCGCTTCGGCCTCGGCCAACTGGTCCTCCGCCGCAAGTTGCGTGCGCTCGGCGTCCAGCAGCTCGAGGTAATCGGTGCGGCCCGCGTCATAGCGCAGCTTCGCAAGCTCCGCGGCACGGCGGCTCTCGCTCGCCTGCACCACCAGCTTCTCGACACGTTCGCGCTGGCGATTGAAGGCCACCAGCGAATTGTCCACGTCTTCGAGCGCGGTCAGTACCGTACGGTCGTAGTTCGCGCGTGCCTCGTCGGCGCGCGCTTCGGCACCCTTCACGCCCGAACGCACGCGCTGCACGTTGAGCCCCGACCACGAGATGCTCGGGGCGATCGACCACGCCCGCGAATCGGCGCCGCCGAAGTCGTTGCTGCGGCCGGCCAGGAAGCCGATGAACCCGCCCAGCGAGATGTGCGGGAAATAATCGGCTTTCGCCACGCCGATGCGCGCGTTCGCTGCGGCAAGCTCGCGCTCCGCAATGCGGATGTCGGGACGGCGCTGCAACACCTCATCCGCGCCGCCGATGGCCAGCGTGGCGTCGATCGGCTTGAACGACGCCGGCGAGAGGTCGATGTCCAGCTCGCCCGGCCGTTCGCCGAGCAGCACCGCCAGGCGGAACTGGTCGGCGCTGGCCTGCGTTTCCAGCACGGGAAGCTGCGCCTCGACCGCCGCCAGCCGCGCTTTCGCGCTGGCGAGGTCCTGCTCGGCACCGGTACCCACTTCCACGCGGGCGGAGATCACCTTCAGCGAATCCTGCTGATTGGCGATGTCTCGCTTCGCCACGTCGATGCGCAACTGCGTGCCACGCAGGTCGAAGTAGTTACGCGCGACCTCGGCGAACAACGTCACCTGTGCATCCTGCAACGACGCCTGGCCTGCTGCGGCATCGGCGCGCGCGGCCTCCACCGAGCGACGGATGCCGCCGAACAGGTCGAGTTCCCACGAAGCGTCGAAGCCGGCCTGGTACGCCGTGACCGTCTGCCGCTGGTCGCTGAAACCCGGCTGCTGCTGACGGCTGCGCTGGTACGACACGCCCGTTTCGATATCGGGAATCTGCTGCGACTTCGCCGTGCCCAGCGCCGCGCGAGCCTGTGCCAGGCGAGCCACGGCGATCTTCAGGTCCGGTGCGTTCTTCGCCGCGCGGACGATAAGGGCATCCAGCGTCGTATCGCCGAACTGCTTCCACCACTGTGCCTGGAACCCCGCGTTCTCCTGGTGCGTAGCGTCGACGCCTTGCAGCGTGACCGGCGCTTCCTTGGGTGCGTGGTAGTCCGGGCCCACGCTCGCACAACCGGCGAGGGCGAGGGCGGCGAACAGGGCGGTACTGCGGAACATGGTTTTCATGATCAGGACTCCCGTGCCGCGTGGGCCAGGAGGCGGCGCTCGCGGCGCGCCTGGCGGCGGGCCTCGGAGCGCTCGTTCCAGGCGCGGATCAGCACGTAGAAGAGCGGGGTGAAGATGAGGCCGAAGAAGGTCACGCCGAGCATGCCGGAGAACACGGCCACGCCCATGGCATGACGCATCTCCGCACCCGCGCCGTGCGACGTCACCAGCGGCACCACGCCCATGATGAAGGCGAACGAGGTCATCAGGATCGGGCGCAGTCGCAGACGGGCGGCTTCGAGCACCGCGTCCACGCGGTTCATGCCACCGATCTCCGCTTCACGTGCGAACTCGACGATCAGGATCGCGTTCTTGCACGCCAGGCCCACCAGCACGATCAGGCCGATCTGGGTGAAGATGTTGTTGTCGCCACCGGTGATGAACACACCGAAGATCGCGGACAGCAGCACCATCGGCACGATCAGGATCACGGCCAGCGGCAGGCTCAGGCTCTCGTACAGCGAGGCCAGCACCAGGAACACCAGAAGCACCGACAGCGGGAAGACCAGCACGGCGGTGTTGCCGGCGAGGATCTGCTGGTAGGTGAGTTCGGTCCACTCGAAGCTCATGCCGTTCGGCAGGTTGGCCTTCACCAGCGCTTCCATCGCGTCCTGCGCCTGGCCCGTGCTGTAACCCGGCGCCGGGCCGCCGTTGATCTCGGCGGTGGGATAGCCGTTGTAATGCTGCACGCGATCCGGGCCGTTGGTCTGGCGCACGGTGAGGAACGAGCCCAGCGGCACCAGGTCGCCGGCGGCATTGCGGGTCTTCAGGCCCACGATGTCGGACGGTTCGTGACGGAACGACGGCTCCGCGGACACGTTCACCTGGTAGGTGCGGCCGAAGCGGTTGAAGTCGTTGACGTAGAGCGAGCCGAGGTAGGCCTGCATCGTCTGGAACACGTCGCCCAGGTCGATGCCTTCCGACTTGGCTTTCTCGCGGTCCACATCGGCGTCGAACTGCGGCACGCTCACCTGGTAGCTGGTGAAGAGGTGCGCGAGTTCCGGCGTCTTCTGGCTGGCCGCGATGATGCCCTGCGTCTGCTTGAAGAGTTCCTCGAAGCCCAGTCCGCTACGGTCCTCGATCTGCATGCGGAATCCGCCGATCGTGCCGAGGCCGTTGACGGGCGGCGGCGGGAAGATCGCGATGTACGCATCCTGGATGGAGGCGAACTTCTGGTTCAGCGCCGCGGCAATCGCATCGGCCGAGACGTCCGCGCTACGGCGTTCCTCGAACGGCTTCAGCGTCACGAAGACGATGCCGGCGTTCGTGCTGTTGGTAAAGCCGTTGATGGACAGGCCCGGGAACTGCACGGCGCTTTCCACGCCCGGCTGGGCAAGGGCGATGTCGCCCATGCGGCGGATCACGCTCTCGGTGCGATCCAGCGAGGCGGCATCCGGCAGCTGCGCGAACGACACGAGGTACTGCTTGTCCTGCGACGGCACGAAGCCCGTCGGCACCTTCGAGAAGCCGAGGAAGGCCAGGCCGACCAGGCCCGCGTACAGCACCAGCACGATGCCGGAGAAGCGCAGGATCTTCTTCACGCCGCCCACGTAGCCGTGCGCGCCGCGTTCGAAGGTGCGGTTGAAGGGACGGAAGAGCCAGCCGAGGCTGCGATCCATCCACACCGTGAGCTTGTCCTTCGGCTCGTCGCGGCCCTTCAGCAGGATCGCGGAGAGCGCCGGGCTCAGGGTCAGCGAGTTGAACGCCGAAATCACCGTGGAGATGGCGATGGTGAGCGCGAACTGGCGATAGAACTGGCCGGTGAGGCCGCTGATGAAGGCGGCCGGCACGAACACGGCGCAGAGCACCAGGGCTGTCGCCACGATCGGGCCGGTCACCTCGGTCATCGCCTGGCGCGTGGCCATCTTCGGATCGAGCCCGTGCTCGATGTGTCGCTCCACGTTCTCCACGACCACGATGGCGTCGTCGACCACGATGCCGATGGCCAGCACCAGGCCGAACAGCGACAGCGCATTGAGCGAGAAGCCCGCGAGGTACATCACCGCGAACGTACCGATCAGCGAGACCGGTACGGCCACCAGCGGAATGATCGACGCGCGCCAGGTCTGCAGGAACAGGATCACCACCAGCACGACCAGCACGATCGCTTCGAACAGCGTGTGTACCACGGCGTCGATGGAGCCGCGCACGAACACCGTCGGGTCGTAGACGATCGAGTAGTCCACACCCTGCGGGAAGTCCTTCTTCAGCTCGGCCATCTCCTTGCGCACTTCGTCGGAAATGGCGATGGCGTTGGAGCCCGGACGCTGGAAGATGGGAATCGCCACGGCCTCGCGGTTGTTCAGCAGGCTGCGCAGGGCATAGTTGTTCGAACCCAGTTCCACGCGGGCGACGTCGCGCAGGTGCGTGACGGAACCGGAAGCATCGCTGCGCACGATGATGTTAAGGAAGTCGTCCTCGGTGACCAGACGGCCGCGCGTGTTGATGTTCACCTGGAACGCGGCCGTGCTCGGGCCCGGGGGTGCGTTGAGCGAACCGGCGGCCACCTCGATGTTCTGCTCGCGGATGGCCTTGATCACGTCGCCCGTGGTGAGGTCGCGGATCGCGAGCTTCTCCGGGTTCATCCAGATGCGCATGCTGTATTCGCCCGCGCCGAACAGCTGCACGTCGCCCACGCCGTCGAGACGGGCGAGCTGGTCCTTGATGCGCGTGCGGGCGTAGTTCGACAGGTACAGCATGTCGTAGCGGTGGTCGGGCGACGTAAGATGCACGACCATCGTCAGGTCGGGCGAGCTCTTGTTCGTCGTGACACCGAGGCGCTGCACTTCCTCGGGCAGGCGCGGCAGCGCCTGCGACACGCGGTTCTGCACCTGCACCTGCGCGTTGTCCAGGTCGGTGCCGAGGGCGAAGGTGACCGTCAGGGTCATCGCGCCATCACTGGTGGCCTGCGACGAGGTGTAGAGCATGCCTTCCACGCCGTTGATCTGCTCTTCGAGCGGCGTGGCGACGGTTTCGGCGATCACCTTGGGGTTGGCGCCGGGATAGGAAGCGCGCACCACCACGGTGGGCGGTACCACTTCCGGGTATTCGCTGATCGGCAGCTTGAACACGGCGATACCGCCCGCGATCAGGAACAGCACCGACAGCACGCCCGCGAGAATCGGGCGGTCGACGAAGAATTGGGCGATTTTCATGGGTGGATCAGTCCTGGTTCTGCGCCACGCTGTCGACACCGGCCGGCCGCGACGCGACGTTGCGCGCGCTTTCCGGTACCAGCGACGCCATGGCGACTCGCTTCGCATTCACTTCGACGCCGGGGCGCACGTGCTGCAGACCGTTCACCACCACGACATCATCGGCGCCGAGGCCCGAATCGACCACGCGCAGGCCGTCCACCAGCGCGCCGGTGGAGACGCGGCGGTACTCGACCTTCTTGTCCTTGCCCAGCACGTAGACGAACTTGTTGCCGAGGTCGGTGCCCACGGCCTTGTCGTCGATCAGCGCGCGCGGCTGGGTGTCGCCGCTACGCAGTTCCACGCGGGCGAAGAGACCGGCGGTATAGGCGCCGTCTGCGTTCGGGAACACCGCGCGCAGGCGGATCGTGCCGGCGCCGGAGCGCACCTGGTTGTCGACGAAGTCGATCTTGCCGACGTGCGGGTAACCGTCCTCGTCGGCCAGGCCCATTTCCACGGCCGGAGCGCGGCCGCTCTGGCGACGCAGGCGATCGAGCTTCAGGAAGGTCTGTTCGTCCACGTCGAAGTAGACGTACATCGGGTCGACGCTGACCACGCTGGTGAGCGTGTCGTTGGGCGTCACGAGGTTGCCCGCGGTGATCTGGGCGTTGCTCACCTTGCCGTCGACCGGCGCGCGCACCTGGGTGAACGAGAGGTTGAGCTGCGCGGCGTCGAGGGCGGCCTGCACCGAGGCGACCTGCGCCTTCGCGCTGGCGGCGGCGGTATCCAGGCGGTCGGCTTCCTCGCGCGACACGGCGTGCTGCTCCACCAGCTTGGTGCCGCGGGCGGCGTTGGCTTCGGCATTCTTCGCCTCGGCCCTTGCCTGCGCCAGGTTGGCGGCCAGGCGGTCCACTTCGGCGCGGTAAGGACGCGGGTCGATGGTGAAGAGCAGGTCGCCCTTCTTCACCGCGGCGCCTTCGCGGAAATGGATCGAGTCGATGTAACCGCTGACGCGCGGCTTGATCTGGATGGTGTCCACCGCCTGGATGCGGCCGGTGAACGCGTTGGCGTCCGCCACGGGGCGCAGCAGGACCTGGGCCACGGTGACTTCCGGCGCCGGCGGCGCGGCGGCGGGCTCGCTGGCGTGGCTGGCCGAGCTGCCGGCGCTCAGCCAGACCGCCGACGCGATGGCAACCGCGAGGGCGGACGAACCGAACAGGAGTTTCTTCTTCATGGGAGGTCCTGGAGCTTCGATGGGATGGGTAAAGGGGTCGGGGGGCCGGGATCCTGAGGCCTCAACCGCGGTTGAGGTCAAGTCGGTCCATCGCAGGCTGCGAAATCTAGGTCTTGCCTCGCACGCGAAAAATGGGTCTACAATCATTCCGGCTGTGACCCTCAGTCACGAATCGATACGAATCGACATTCCTGGAGTCCCCGATGGAAGACTTTTCCGCTATCAGCGTTTTTGTCCGCGTGGTGGAAGCCAAGAGCTTCTCTTCGGCCGCGCAGCACCTTCAGATGACTCCTTCCGGTGTCAGCCGCGCCATCTCCCGCCTCGAGGAAAGCCTCGGCGCGCGCCTTTTCTTCCGTTCGACCCGTTCGCTGCGGTTGACCGACGATGGCTCCGCGTTCTATGCGCGTTGCAAGGAGATCCTTGCGGATCTCACGGAAGCCACGGAGGCCCTGGGATACGCCAAGACGAAGCCGGCCGGCAAGCTGCGGGTGGCCGCGTCATCGGCCGTCGGTCGCGCCGCGATCATTCCGAACCTGGCCGAGTTCAAGCAGAAATACCCGGACATCCGCCTGGAATTGACCATGTGCGACTTCCCGTTCGACCTGAACGAGGAAGGCTTCGATTGCGCCATCCGCATGGGCGAGTTGGCCGATTCCAGCCTCATCGCCCGCAAGATCGGCCACTTCAGCAACGTGCTCTGCGCCGCGCCGTCTTACCTGGCCCGGCACGGCACGCCCTCGTCCATCGACGACCTCAAGAACCACCGGACCGTGAATTTCGTGCACCCGAGCACGGGCAAGCCGTACCAGTGGCAGTTCGACTCGCCGAGCGGCCGCGTGTCGGTCGACGTCGACGCGCACATGCTGATCAACGACGGCGAGTCGGTGATCCAGGCGGCGATCGCGGGGCTGGGCATCATCCAGGCGCCGCATTGCCTCGCGAGCACGGCGCTGGAAAAGGGCCTGCTCGAGATCATCATGACCGACACGATCTCCACGGGCTCGAACCTGTGGATCGTGTACCCGCAGAAGCGGCACCTCTCCGCCCGCGTGCAAGCCTTCATCGAATGGACCAGCGAGCTGTTCCAGCGCACCAGCGAACCGAAGTGCAAGCTCATGCAGCAGCAACAGGCTGAACTGGCCCGCCAGCGCAAGGTCCGCCACGAAGACATCGCCGCCGTCGCCTGACGGAGCCTGTGGGAGCCGGCTATGCCGGCGATCCCGCGGCAGCGGGCAAGCCAGCGGCGAGCACCCATCGCCGCTGAAGCGG